>JAEZJB010000125.1 GCA_023415845.1 Chloroflexota bacterium
CCCGAATTCGTGCGTGACCTGCCGCAGCAGTCAACCATCATCTGGAATGTGGACAACGACACCCGCACCGCCACGCTCCAGGAACCGATGCCAGGGCTCGAGAACCTCGTCCTCCCCTTCGGAGTCATGCTGGGCTGCTTCGGCGTCGCCGCCCGAGGAGGCCAGGCCATCTCGACAGCGACCTCCGCCGAGCACGGCGGCAACATGGACTACCGGTGGTTCACCGAAGGTGCCACCGTCTATTTCCCGGTCTTCGAGCCCGGTGCGCTCTTCATGCTCGGTGACGGTCATGCCACCCAGGGCGACGGCGAGATTGCCGGCACCGGTATCGAAATCTCGATGGACGTGCAATTCACCGTCGACCTCATCAAGGGCAAATCGATCGGCTGGCCCCGCGGCGAAAACGATGAGTACATCTTCACCGCCGGAAACGCCCGCCCCCTCGACCAGGCATTGCAGCACGCCACCACCGAGATGGTGCGATGGCTGGAGCAGGACTACGGACTCGACCATCGCGCCGCCAGCACCCTGCTGGGCCAGTGCGTCGAGTACGATGTCGGCAATGTCTACGACCCGGCCTACACGATGATCTGCAAGCTGAAGAAGTCGGTCCTGGCCGGACTCGCGTAGACGACGATCAAGCATCCGCTCGGAAGGCAGTATCCGGCCCAGCGCCGTGACCAGCTCAGCGGAATGGAAAGGGAGACCGCGTGGAAACGAAGAAGAAACATCGCATCTACTCGATGCCGTTTGCGCGTGTGTATCCCGAGTACATCGCCAAGGCCGAACGCAAGGGCCGCACCGGCGAGGAGGTCGATCAGGTCATCGCCTGGCTGACAGGTTACGATCGCGCCGGACTTGATGCCGTGCTCAGCGCCGAAACCGATATGGAAACCTTCTTCGCCGAAGCCCCGGAGCTGAATCCGAACCGGAGCCTGATTACCGGCAAGGTTTGTGGTGTCCAGATCGAGACGATCGAAGAACCGACGATGCGCGAGATTCGCTACCTCGACAAACTCGTCGACGAACTGGCCAGGGGCAAGGCGATGGAGAAGGTCCTCCGCACGCCCTGACCCGGGTCGCCAGCCGCCGCCCGCCTGCACGCGCGGCCGACCTCCGGCCGACCCGAGAGCCGCAGCCCCCGACACCTCATACGGTGAAGTGTCGGGGGCGAGCGCGTGATACCCACCTGCCCCGTCACCAGGTCCAGCTTCAGCGCCAGTCGATCACCACGCCCAGATAGTCATTAGGCGTGTCACGCAGCCCGGCATAGGCATCGGCCACCTCGTCCGGCCTGATTCGATGCGTAATCAGCGGCTGCACGTTGAGCCGGCCATCGGCAAGCCAGCGCAGGGCCGTTTCGGCATTCTCCTGGTGCGAACCACGCACCAGGGGTGTCGGCTGGCGCGGAATCTCCCACTCCGACCCCGAGCGCAGGCGCAGGAATCGGTAGAACAGCAGGCGGGTGATCTGGCTGCTGGGCACGCTGTTGGACTCGCCACCCCACGGTGCCCCGATCATCACGATCTCGCCGCCCGGCTTCGTCATATCGACCACGCTCGCCAGGGCACGGGCTGATCCGGTCGCCTCGACGATCAGCGACATCCGCTGGCTGAACTCCGGCATCGCGCTGGCATCGTGGATCGAATCGAGCCCGGCCGCCATCGCAATCTCCCGCCGCCGCTCCGACAGGTCGAAGCCATGCACCCGGTAGCCTGACGCGCGAAATACCTGGGCCGCGAGGTTTCCAACCAGCCCAAGCCCCACCACTGCAATGTCGTCGCCCGGACGGGCCGGTGTGGTCACCAGCGTCGCCATCGAGACGGTGGCGAGGCGGGCGAACACGGCATCTTCATCGGAAAGTCCATCCGGAACCGGCGCACAGAGCATCGTCCGCCTGTCCACGCGGGCAACGGTGGCGTGATTACCCATCGTGTAGACACGCTGGCCGACCCCAACGCCAGTCGCCTTACCGGTGGCGAGCACCGTACCGATGTTGGCGTACCCCACCACGTCCATGGGGTAGGTCGGCGGCTCGTCGGTATCGAAGATCAGCTTGCCCTGCAGCCGCGCCAGTTCCGTGCCCGGGCTGATCACCGTGCAGTGGGTGCGCACGATGAGTTCATGCTCGCCGAGATTACTTTCGTCGAGATCAAAATCCTCGAGTGCGACCTCGTTGGCCGCTGAGAATGTCACACGTACGCCCTGCATCGTTCCTGCTCCCTGGGTGCTGGTGTCGGGTTGTGACGGCATTCTCACCGACCCATTGCCCGTTGTCGCGGGAATGGGACAATCGCCCGGTGAATGGAGCCGCCCGCACAAGCCTGGGAGAGATCTACGGTGACCGGTGAAATCGATTGTCTGGTCGTGGGTGCAGGGGCATCCGGACTCGCTGCCGCACGTCAGCTCGTGGATGCCGGTTACCGCGTTGCCGTGCTGGAGGCGCGGGATCGGCTCGGTGGTCGGCTCTTCACCGATCGCAGCCTTGGTCCCCTGCCCGTCGACCTGGGTGGTGAATTGGTCCACGGCGGGCACGTAGTCACCTGGGAATTGATCGAGCAGGCGGGACTAGCCACCTCACCGGCCCAACGCATTCTCGTCAGGCAAGGCGACGACTGGCGGCCGTTCGATCCCGACGACACCGGGGGCATCGATCCGGCCCGGCTGCCAGCTCCGGCCGATGGTGAATCGCGGGCCGACTGGCTGGCCCGCGGCGGGGTACGTCCTGCCGACTGGCCCGACCTGCTGCGCTTCCTCAACATCGACGGCGAGCCGTTCGACCGCATTCCCGCGCTTGGTGGCATCAGCCAGTGGGCCGAGGGCGTGACCGATCCCTATGGCAGCTCGGACTTCGTGATTCATGGTGGTTACGACGAGGTCCTGGCCGTGCTCGCCGAAGGACTCGAAATTCGGCTGCAAACCGTTGTCACCGCAATCCGCTGGAGCGAGGCCGGCGTCACCGTGACGACGGTGGATGCGGCAGGCATCGAGACCGACTGGCATGCCGCCACGGCCGTGGTGACCCTGCCGCTCGGGGTATTGAAGGCCGGAACCGTCACCTTCGATCCACCACTGCCGCCAGCCCGGCAGCAGGCAATCACCGATCTCGAAACGACATCTGTGGTGAAGGTGCTGTTCGGATTCGATCGCGATGTCTTCCCGGCCGAAGCCGACATACTGTTCGATTTCGACAACCCGATTCCAAGCTGGTGGACCTGGCGAGGGACGGAGCTCGGCACTGCTGCCTGCCTGGTCACCGCCTGGGCAGCGGGTGATGTGTCGCGCAGGTTGCGCCGGGATCATGGTTCCAACAATGCCATTACCGACGCAGCGCTGACCGCCCTTCAACAACTACTGGACGACCCGGCGCTGACTCCTTCGTTCATTGCCTGGCACGACTGGGAGGCCGACCCATTTGCCCGTGGAGCCTATTCCTCGGTGCCGCCCGGAGCAACCGCTGCCTATGCCGCACTGGGGGCAAACGATACCGGTCGACTGGTCTGGGCGGGCGAAGCAACGATTCCGGGCCAGTCCAAAACGGTCCACGGCGCGATCTCGTCCGGGCGACGTGCCGCCCAGGTCGTGCTCGACCAGTTGGGCTGAATCATCTGCCGAACACCGACGTCGTCGGCAGACGATCGCCGATGTCGCTCGGCGATGTGTACGAACGGGAAATCTCGTCTGGCGTGGCGAGAATTGGCCCACTCGATGCGTACGATAGATACGGGAACTTTCGTCGCCCGGCAGATCCATACCCTTGGGCGCACGCACGACCCTTGCCAGTCAGAAGCCAGTCCGCAAAAACTCGCAATCGTTCCGCAGAAACTCCGACCCCAAAATCCCCGCCAAATCAACGATCTGGAGAGTTCGTGAGTTTTTGAGTTTGTGAAGTGCAACCTCCCGGCATGTGGCGCGGACGCCGCACTTCCTCACCCAGTCGTTCCGAACCCACATCACTGATGCTGGCACGTCGTGCTGTCCCGGCCCCACCGGAATCCACCGTGGGACGAATGGGCACGAAATTGGGACGAAAACTCCTTGTCTGCGACCACCGCTATCCGGCAATCTGTACACAGGGTTCTCAGGCGCACGTGTCGGAGCCATCATCGGTGGCCGACTCCATCTCCCATTTTTCCGCTTCACCAGCGACAACAACGGGCGTCGATCTCTGCCTTCGGGCCGGGTAGATGCCCGGGAGGATTGCATGTCCACCATCGATCGGTCACCCACCATCTCTCGCCGCACCGCGGTTGGCACCCTGGCCACATCGGCTGCGGCGCTTGGACTGGCACCGTCACTGGCCGGCGCCCAGGATCACACGCATCACGAGGCGACGCCCGAAGCGTCGCCTGTCGCCGCCCCTGCCACACCGCAGGACGGCACGCCGATGCCGGTAACCACGCAGGAACTCGTCCAGCCGGAACTGATTTCCAGCGTCGACGGCGCCCTGAATGTGGAACTCACCTGCGCCATCACCGAAGTGGATCTCGGTGTCGGGCATCCGGTCATGGCCTGGACCTACAACGGCACCGTACCCGGCCCGACGCTGGAGGTCCGCCCCGGCGACTGGCTCAACGTGCACCTGGTCAACAACCTTCCGGAAATTCCCGAAGGGCAGGATCCGCACATCATCGACCGGCCCCACGCCTGGACCACGACCAACCTCCACACCCATGGCCTCCATGTCTCGCCGAGTGGCAATGCCGACAATGTCTTCCTCGAGTTGGCGCCTGGCGACGATATGCAACTCGAAATCCCGCTCCCGCTCAACGAAACGGGTGGATTCAACTGGTATCACCCCCACAAACATGGCGGGGTCTGCCAACAGGTCCGGGCAGGGATGGCCGGTGGACTGATCGTTCGCGGTGAGATCGATGAGGTTCCGGAAATCGCCGCCGCCCGCGAACAGGTGATGGTGCTCCAGGCGATCGAGCTGGGCGATGATTTCACCGTGCCCGATCCGATCCCGGTTCCCGACCCCAGCCAGGCGTTCTACCCGCGCACCCAGATCTTCTACACCGTCAACGGCCAGTACCTGCCCAAGGTCACCATGTACCCCGGTGAAGTGCAGCGCTGGCGCCTCCTGAACGCGGCCGAAGGAAAGTTCCTCTCCCTGCACATCCAGGAGCATCCGTTCAACGTCGTGGCCTGGGACGGCCTGACGATGCACGAACCTGAGGCGCAAACCGACATCATGATGTCGTCGGGCAACCGGGTCGAAGCGCTGGTCAAGGCCGGAGCTCCCGGCATCTACGAGGTCGTGCTCACACCCGGTTCCAGCCAGCATCCCGACATGCCGGGCATGGACCACTCCGACATCGTCGACCAGGCAGATCGCAGCGCCGAACTCAAGATTCGCCCGATCTTCTACCTTGAGGTGGTCGGCGAAGGTGAGGAAATGTTCCTCCCGGAAACGCTTCCCGCCTACGACCCGCCGATTCACGACATCGTCAAGACCCGCCTCGTGCGCTACACAGTCGAGCGCGGCCCCGATGGCGTCGAGTTCCTGAGCTTCGGCATCGATGGCAAGCCATACCGGCCCGAGAACACCCCCTACCAGATGAAACTCGGCACGGCGGAGGAGTGGATCGTGATGAACGACACCGATCCCAAGTACGCCGAGCACGCCCACGCGCTCCACATTCACGTCAACCCGTTCAAGGTCACCAAGGTCAACGGCGTCATCCTGGAGAAGCCCTACTGGCGCGACACCATGGCCCTCTCCGGCCGCGACGGCGACTGGTTTGAGATGCAGATGAACATCGACGACTTCACCGGCCTCACCGTGCAGCACTGCCACGTGCTCTCCCACGAAGACCTGGGCATGATGGAGGCCATCGAAATCGTCGAATAGGTGAGTCCCGGCTACACGTCATCAGGGTTCGAACTGGGCGGCAGGCGCCACCCACTCGTCGCACGGAGGCATCTGTCATGCGCACGCTCTCTCGACGGCACTTCATCGGCGGTACCGCGGCTTCGGTCACCGGCTTCACCCTGCTTACCCGCGGCCAGGCGGCGGTTGCTGCCCGGCAGGCCACGCCATCCGCCTCCCCGGTAGCCGCTGCCAGCGTCATTTCCACCACCGCCCTCGACGATCTTCGCTCGCGCCTCAAGGGCACCCTGCTCCTGCCCGGCGACAGTGGCTACAACGCCGCCAGTGAACCTGCCAATGGCCGCTACAACGACATTCGCCCGGCCGCCATCGCTCGCGTAGCCGACGAAGACGACGTGGTGACCTGCATTCAGTGGTGCACGGAAAACGGCGTCGACCCTGTGGGTCGCGGCGGAGGACATTCCTACGCCGGCTTCTCCACCACCACTGGCCTCATGATCGATCTCCGCCGCCTGAACCACGTCGTGGTCGACAAATCCCAGGGCACCGCCACCTGCGGCGGTGCCGCCCTGAACAACGACTACTTCATCGCCACCGAAGACGGTCCGCTCTTCCTCCCCGGCGGCACCTGCCTCGGCGTCGGTGTCGGCGGCCTCACGCTGGGCGGCGGCATCGGTTACAACGCTCACTGGGCCGGTCTCACCTGCGACCACATGATCCATTCCCGCATCGTCACCGCCGACGCCCAGGTGCGGGAGATCTCGCCTTCCAGCGAGGAAGATCTCTACTGGGCCTGCCGGGGTGGCGCCGGTGGGTCATTTGGCATCAACACCGAATTCACCTTCACCATGGTCGAGGTGCCCCAGCAGGAAGTCTCCTTCTACCGCTACGAGTGGATGGGGGCCGATGCCGCTGTCGAAGCCATGCAGGTCTTCCATCAGGTCCTCGCCAGCGCCCCCCAGGCGCTCAATGCCGTTGTCATGACCGAAGCCACCGACAACGATGCCGATCCCCACAAGGCCCTGCACACCATGACCCGGGGAGCCTACATTGGGCCGGTCGACGAGCTGGCCGACCTGATCGCGCCGCTCACCGCTATCGGCAACAAAACGGTCGACTCCCTGCAGCCGATGATGTTCTGGGACATCCAGCGCATGATTGCCACGCAGGAGCCGGAACAGCATAACTTCGGGGATATGTCACGTTACGCCAACGAGGTTCCCGCCGATAACCTCCTGGCCGACGTGGTGGAACTGATTGCCGAATGCCCCCAGCGGTCGGACGACGCCAACGGGTCGTTCTGGTCGCTCGGCTGGGTCGGCGGCAAGGTCGGCGAGTTCAGCCGCACCGATACGGCCTATGTCCACCGCGACGCCCTCACCCTGCTCCGTCCCACCACCGTCTGGCCCGACGGCTCGCCCGATTCGGTCGGCGACGAACTCAACGCGTGGACGCAGTCCGTGATCGACCTCATCTCGCCCAGCACCCCGGACGAGAGCTACCAGAACTTCCCGAACCGCGACCTCGAGCGCTACCTCACGCAGTACTACGCCGAGAACCTCGATCGGCTGGTGGATGTGAAGACGGCGGTCGACCCGAACAACATGTTCAACAACCCGCAAAGCGTGCCAACCCGGGACGGATTGGCCGCCATGGGTGGTCTCGACCGGGTATAGCCTCTGGCGGTTCTCCCAGAGAAACGCCAACCCCGCCGCCACCAGAAACGGGAGCGTCGGTTGTTCGACGCTCCCGCTCTTGGTTCGATCTCGGATGCAATCTCTCGGCGAGATCAGCCCTCGACTTCGGCGATCGCCTCGCGCACCATTTCGGCCTCGGTGTTGAGGACCTCGGTCGTATTCGCCCAGGCATCGGCCGCCGGCGTATTGTTGACCAGAATCTGCTCCCAACCCTGTCCGATGAACTGCGCCCCGTTCGGCACCATCACCATCACCGAATCGACCTGTTGCACCTTCTCGAGCTGGTCAACGGCCGTGCGTGAGTTCGGCTTCTCGTCGAAGAACGCCTGCATCGACTCCCCGTCACGCGCCGAGGCCCGGACCGGCATGTAGCCGGTCGTCTGCGCCCATTCGGCAGTGACATCGGTGCTGGTGGCGTATTCGATGTACTTGAACGCCGCCTGCCGCACCTCATCGGAAGCATTCGCCAGGATCGAGAGACCCGACCCACCCGTGCAGCAGCCGAATGAAAGCTCAGACGGCAGGAAGGCGGTCGTGAAGTCAAACGACGCGCTGGCAGTCAGGTTCCCCAGCGAGCCGGTGGAGGAGAAGATCGCGGCGGTCACGCCGTTGATAAAGTCCTGCGTCGGGTCGGAGACAGCCGCCGCCACCCCGGTCTCAACCAGCGTCCGCATTGCTTCCCCGGCGTTCACCGCCCCCTCTTCGGAGAGCAGGATGTTCAGGTCCGGGTCGGAGTAGGCACCGTCAAAGCCCCAGACCGTTCCCTGCAGGAACCAGGATCCGTAGCCGGCCGCGCTGCCAAACGCGAAGGCGTACTCGGCCCCGCTGCCATCAATCAGCTGCTGGCCATTGGCCTGGAGATTGCTCCACTTCTCATAGATTTCACCGGTCAGCCCGGCCTCTTCGACCATCGCGGTGTTGTAGTACAGCAGCGGCGTCGAGCGAGCGAACGGAATCGCCCACTGGCCGCCATTACGCTGGTACTCCACGTAGAGCGTCTGGATATAGTCCTCGACGTTGGATTCGGGAGTGATCAGCGTATTGAGGTCGACCAAAGCGCCCGCCAGGTAGAAGCGGAACCACCACGCTTCGGAGAAAAGCGTCATGTCTGGCACGTCGCCAGTCTGCAGGCCGGAGATGAGCGACTGAGCGATCGCCTCGTAGCTCTCGTACGGCGTGGCCACCACCTCGATGTCGGACTGCGAGGCGTTGAAGTCGGCAATCAACTTGTTTTGGGCATCACCATTCACGCCAGTCCCGAATGATGTCCAGTAATTGACCGTTACCTTCGAACCCGTGTCCTGGATCACAGCCGGAGCGGCGAAGATTGGACTGGGTTTGGCCAGCGTCAACAGACCAGTGCTCGCCGCACCGCCAACCAGCTTTCGTCGCGTCAAATGTGTCATGTCCCATACCTTTCGTGGGTCCCTGCTGGGCGCGAAACGTCGCAGTACCAGGAGCCCTCCTGATAGCCCAACGTGTTGCGAATGTTAAGAATTACCACAGTCCTGGCCTGCCGGCCGCTCGATAGATACGGGAGCTACCGGTTCTCACACCTCAGTGTGAACCAGACCCACGTGGGCATTGCCAACGAAGTGTTGAAGCTGCATCCGAATCCGCGACGTGGAGACGCAACCAAGTGTCCAGGAACTCCCAGCAAGCCCTGCCGAATGTGGTCACTTCCGAACCATGCCCCGGATGCTGAACTACTGAATCGGCGCCTGAATCTCGTTCGACTCGTCCATACTCGCGCTGTGCACCGCCTCGGCGAGGAATCCATACCGGGCAATGCCGGTCAGCTGGCCATTCTCCACGGTGAAGACACTCGCCACCACCTGGCTTCCGGTCTCGTTGCCCGTTTGCGGGTCCCGCCAGACCGCCTGCTGTTCGACCACCACGATGTCATCGCGGCGAAACCAGCGACGTGGCGTCATCGAAATATTGGCGCGTCCCACCCACTCCTCGAGCAGGTACTTGCCCTCGCCGACTCCACGCGGCCCACCGATGCGCACGTTGTCGGTTGCCAGCGCCAGCAGCGCGGCCACATTGCGGTCGTTGAGATGGTCATGAAACGCCTGCACCACCGCCACGGCGTCGGAATTGCTCATAGGGGAAATACCTTCTGTTTCTGGCCACGCACTAGACGTCCGTCTCAAGCCAAGTATGCGTCACTCACCAGATGACCGATGAGCGACGCTGGCCAGCGTCACCCTCCACCCACGATACTTGCCGGTATGACACGCCCTCTTTTCCGTGCTTCGGAGATGTTCCTGCATGATCGTAACCCGGCCCGATGAACTGGCAGGCCTGCAGCGTGCAAACGCTGCGACCACGCGGCTCCTGCGCGAACTGCAGGCCATGGCAAAGCCAGGCATGGCCACCCGTGACCTCGACACGTACGCCCGCGCCTATATCCTTAAACTCGGCGGCGAGGCAATCTTCGAAACCCAGAACGGCTTCCCGGGGGCAATTAACACCAACCGCAACGACATCGTCGTTCACGGCATTCCTGGCGACGAACAGCTCGAAGCCGGCGACATCCTCACCATCGATGCCGGGATGCTACTTGGCGGGTTCGCTGGCGACGCTGCCACCACCTTCACCATTGGTCCGGCCACGGAACGGCAGCAGGCCCTGATCGACGCGACGATGGAAGCCATGATGACGGCCATCGCCGCCGCGAAAACGGGCAACACGGTGGGCGACGTCAGTTGGGCGATGCAGTCAGTCGCCGAAGGGTATGGCTACAACGTCGCCCGCGGCTTCTGCGGTCACGGCATCGGTCGCCGCTGCTGGGAAGACCCGCAGGTACCATTCGCGGGCAAGCCTGGCACCGGCCCGAAGTTGGTCGAGGGCATGGTCATCACTGTCGAGCCGGTGGTGATCGAGGGCAAGATGGACTACTACATGGACAATCGTTGGGAAGCCCGCACCAACGATGGCACCATGGTCGCCCAGTTCGAGCGAGCCGTAATGGTGACTCCCACCGGCGGCGTCATCCTCTCCGGCGACTGACCGGCGCCCTCCGCTCCCTTTCCCTGGCAACCAACCCGAACGCCCCGTGACACCAGTTGGTATCACGGGGCGTTCGGGCATTTCCTTTCATCAACGCTTTACTCCGCACTACAGCGATACAGCGCTCATTGGCACCTATTGTTGACGGCAACTGTGGCGGGTGAATGGAGGTGATACATGACGACCACGGCAGTGCTCGCAAAGGCAGCGCAACAAGGCGACATCGAAGCATTTACGGAACTGGTCGAACGGTACCAGGGGATGGCATTCGGCTATGCCCTCGCCACGATCGGCGACTACCACCTTGCCGAAGACGCCGTCCAGATCGCCTTGCTCACCGCGCATGGACACCTCGACTCGCTGCGTGATCCCGCCCGATTCGGTGGCTGGCTCCGGGGCATCGTCCGCTTCGAATGCCTGCGGCTCATCCGGCAGCGCCAGCCCGTCGCCTTCCAGTCGCTGGACCTCGGAGAAGAGGCAGCGGCCAGTCAGACAGAAGGCATCGAAAGCGAGGCGATTGCGTCGGTTGTCGTCGATCAGGTCGTGGAACTGCTCGGCGAGTTGCCGGAACGCCAGCGCGTCGTGGCCGCCCTCTACTACCTGCAGGATCACTCGCAGGCAGACGTGGCCGAATTCCTTGACCTGTCAGTCAGCACCGTCAACAACCGCCTGCGGGAAGCCCGGGCGTTCCTGCGGACCAAAGGAGCCCATCTGATGAACGAAATCCAGCTTGCAACTCCCAACCTCTCGGCCACGATCGGCAAGGTGCTGCGTGGCGAAGGACACACCGTCGACATGCAGATGCAGGGCGAGGAGCGCCCCGACCTGCTCACCGCGGTGCGGATCCAGACGGGCGAACGCTCGATCGCCGCGTTCATTGCGCAATACCTCGACGATGACACTGCCCGGCTGATCGTCCAACCGCAGGGTGACCACACCATCCAGGCAGGAGCATCAGTGCGGTCGAGCGGGACACCGGTCACGACCGCGCTCGACATCTCCACGATCGATGATCTGATCGCCGCCGCCACCCGACCGGACTCGCCACAAATCATCGAAACCGGGATCAAGGTGATCGACCTCTTCGCACCGCTCCGCGAGAACGCTACGGTCGCCATCATCGGGGACCGGAATGTGGGCAAGATGGTGCTGGTCGACGAACTGGTGCGCCGCCTGGGCCAGACTGGACAGTCGTTGACCCTGCTCGTATTCCTCCGCACGCCGGATGAAACGGGCGTCACCCACCTGCTCGAATACCGGACGACCGGTGGCATCTCGGTGGTGGGTATTCCGGTCAGCGATGCGTCACCAGCCGCCCTCAAATCGACCCTCGATCGGGTCGATACGGTGCTGGTGATGAGCCGCGAGCTGGGACGTCAGCGACTGTATCCGGCAATCGATCCGGCTTCGTCGCATGCCACATTCCAGCGCGACGATGAGATCGTGGCCGAGGCGAGGCACCTCCTTGAAACGGCTGATGCCACCAACCCACGGGTGAAGGCGCTGAGGTCATACCTGACGCAGCCATTCTTCGTGGCCGAGCCCTATACCCATCGGCCCGGCTCGGTGGTTCCCGCCCGCGTGGCTCGGGAGGACATGGCGACCATCGTGTCGGGCGATCTCGACGCCTTTGCCGACCGCGATCTGCTGATGGCAGGATCGCTCGCGGAGTCTCCTCGCCTGACCTGATAGCGTCAGACGCCGGACGCACCTCGGGACCGGATGCGAACATCCAGTCCCGAAGTGCGGTTCAGCGTCAGTGGTCTAGGGAGGGGGAAGCAAACGCCCCTGGGTTTGTTCCCAGGGGCGTTGCCGCGCTTGCTAGTAGATTTCGAGGTACTGTTCGCGTTCCCATTCGGTCACGACCAGGCGGAAGGCATTCCACTGGGCCGACTGGTTCTCGATCAGTGCGTTCGAAACGTGCTCGCCGAGCGCCTCGCGGAGGACATCGTCCGCCTTGAAGCATTCGATGGCCTCACCAAGGGTTGCCGGCAGCGTCGGGATGTTACGGCGCGCCAGGTCCTCGTCGGTGAAGTGGTAGAGGTTCTCTTCGATCGGGTCTTCGAGCGGCAGCTCGTTGACGATGCCATCCATACCGGCGGCAAGCATGGCGGTAAAGGCCAGGTATGGGTTGCAGGACGGATCCGGGCAGCGGAGCTCGACGCGCGTGGCGTTCAGGTTGCCACCGCGAATCGCCGGCACGCGGATGAGGGCGGAGCGGTTGGTGCGCGCCCAGGCGACGTAGACCGGCGCCTCGTAGCCCGGCACCAGGCGCCGGTAGCTGTTCACCAGCGGGGCAATGACTGCCGCAAGGCCGCGGGCGTGCTTCAGCTGGCCAGCGATGAAGTGCTTGGCAATCTTGGAGAGACCGTACGGATCGTTTTCGTCGACGAAGGCGTTCTTGCCGGTCGCCGGGTCGATGAAGCCGAACGACTGGTGGACGTGCATGCCCGAGCCATTGATGCCGGCAATCGGCTTCGGCATGAAGGTGGCATGCAGGCCGTGCTTCTGGGCGATGGCCTTGAGGATGTACTTGAAGGACACGGCGCGGTCAGCCGTCGGGATGGCCGGTCCGTACTCGAAGTCAATTTCGTGCTGGCCGATGGCCACTTCGTGGTGGCTGGCCTCGACCTCGATGTCCATGGCGTCGAGGGCAATGACCATGTCCTTGCGGACGGTCGACGCAAGATCGGTGGAGAGATCGAAGTATCCGCCGCGATCGTGAGGGAGCGGGTTGATGCCGTCTTCGGTGTTCTCGAAGAGGAAGAACTCAAGCTCGGGGCCGACGTTGTAGGTGTAGCCCAGGTCGGCGAGCTTGCCGAGCTGCTTCAGCAGGGCGTGGCGGGGGTCGCCGGCGAATGGTTCACCGTTCGGTGTGTAGACCCAGCAGATGACGCGAGCGGTGGTGAACTCGCCGCGCTCCCAGGGGATGATCTTGAAGGTCGAGAGGTCGGCCTCGAGATACATGTCGGATTCGGCGATGCGCGTGAACCCGGCGATCGACGATCCGTCGATCCACTGACCACCCTCGACGATGTGATCGAAGATCTTGGCCGGTACCGTGACGCTCTTGACGATGCCCATCACGTCCGTGAACTGGAGGTTGATGAACTTGACGCCCTCGGACTCGATAAGGGCGTAGATTTCTTCTGGCGTTGGGCTGGGGCCAATCAGTGTGGTTCGATCGAATTCAGCCACCGTCTTCTATCTCCCGCTTGATCTCAATCGCCACGGCCGACCCATCTGCCAACCGCTCCGAAATTGAACCTGCTAGAGCCTATCGCGTGGCGCGAAATGGGGTCATGGTGCAATGTGATGAACTTCACAGAC
>JAEZJB010000286.1 GCA_023415845.1 Chloroflexota bacterium
GATCTGGTCATCATCAAGCCCGCGCTGTCCTATCTGGACATCATCCGCGAGGCCCGGGAAACCTTCGACGTCCCGCTGACCGCCTACAACGTTTCCGGCGAATACGCGATGATCAAGGCCGCCGCCCGCCTCGGCTGGATCGACGAGGAGCGCATCACGCTCGAAACCCTCCTCTCGATGAAGCGCGCCGGGGCCGGACGCATCATCACCTACCACGCCAAAGAGGCGGCTCGCTGGCTCATGGCCTCAGGCCAGAGCCGCTAGAGCCCGCACGCGCGGCTCGGCCGCCTGCCGGGGTGTTCATCCTCGGCACCCACCGCGCCAATCCGGGTCCCAGTCACCATCAGCGCCCGCTTGCCGGGCAATCCAGCGCAGAAAGAAAGCCGTTCCATGCCCGCTTATCGTTCGAGAACCACCACCCATGGCCGCAACATGGCCGGAGCCCGTGGGCTCTGGCGCGCGACCGGCGTCAGGGACGACGACTTCGGCAAGCCCATCATCGCGGTGGTCAACTCGTTCACCCAGTTCGTGCCCGGTCATGTCCACCTCAAGGATCTCGGCCAACTCGTCGCCCGTGAGATCGAGGCAGCTGGTGGCATCGCCAAGGAGTTCAACACCATCGCCGTCGATGACGGCATCGCCATGGGCCACGACGGCATGCTCTACTCCCTGCCGTCCCGCGAGATCATCGCCGACAGCGTCGAGTACATGGTCAACGCCCACTGCGCCGACGCCATGGTCTGCATCTCCAACTGCGACAAGATCACGCCAGGCATGCTCAACGCCGCCATGCGCCTCAACATCCCCGTCATCTTTGTCTCCGGCGGACCCATGGAGGCCGGCAAGGTCACCCTCAATGGCAAGACCCAGGCCGTCGACCTGATCGACGCCATGGTTGCCGCCGCCGATGACCGGGTCTCCGATGCCGATGTCCGCATTATCGAGCGGTCCGCCTGCCCCACCTGCGGCTCGTGCTCCGGCATGTTCACCGCCAACTCGATGAACTGCCTCACCGAGGCATTGGGGCTTTCGCTCCCCGGTAATGGCTCCACCCTCGCCACCCACGCTGACCGCAAGCGGCTCTTCCTCGAAGCCGGACGCCGCATCGTCGACCTCGCCCGTCGCTACTACGAACAGGACGACGAGTCCGTCCTCCCGCGCAATGTCGCCAACTGCCAGGCGTTCGAGAATGCCATGTCGCTCGACATCGCGATGGGTGGTTCCACCAATACCGTCCTCCACATCCTCGCTGCCGCCCACGAAGGTGACATCGATTTCGATCTCGATGACATCGACGCGCTCTCCCGCCGGGTTCCCTGCCTCTCCAAGGTCGCCCCGGCCAAAATGGATGTCCATATGGAGGACGTCCACCGGGCCGGCGGCATCATGGCCATCCTCGCCCAGCTTGACGACGCCGGACTCATTCACCGCGAATGCACCACCGTCCACGCTCCCACCATCGGCGCCGCCATCGATGAGTGGGCCATCGATCGCACCACCAGCGATGCTGTCCGCGAGTTCTACCGCGCGGCCCCCGGTGGCATCCCCACCCAGGTGGCCTTCAGCCAGGAAGCCCGCTGGGACGACCTCGATCTCGATCGCGAGCGCGGCGTCATCCGTGCTGCCACGCACCCCTTCTCGCAGGATGGCGGTCTCGCCGTCCTCAAGGGCAACATCGCACTCGACGGCTGCATCGTGAAAACTGCCGGGGTCGATGAGTCGATCCTGAAGTTCACTGGTCCGGCTGTGGTCTTCGAGAGCCAGGACGCCGCGGTCAACGGCATCCTTGGTCGCCAGGTCAAGGCCGGTGATGTCGTCGTCGTCCGCTATGAAGGACCCAAGGGCGGACCGGGCATGCAGGAGATGCTCTACCCGACCAGCTACCTGAAGTCACGGGGACTCGGCAAGGCGTGCGCGCTCGTGACCGATGGTCGCTTCTCCGGAGGCTCATCTGGCCTCTCCATCGGCCACGTCTCACCTGAGGCCGCCCAGGGCGGAGCTATCGGCCTGATCCGAAATGGCGACATCATCGAGATCGATATCCCCAACCGGTCCATCCACCTCGCCGTCTCCGACGACGAACTGGCCGCCCGCCGCGCCGAGCAGGATGCCCTCGGCTGGAAACCCGCCGAAGTGCGGCAACGCAACGTCACTCCCGCCCTGCGCGCCTACGCGGCCTTTGCCGCCTCGGCCGACAAGGGTGCCGTCCGCATCCTGCCGGATTGAGGTGATCCCGATGCATCGACCCTGCACCAGCGAAGGACAGGATTCATGGCTGTAGCCCGCGCCGACGAGCGCACCACCGTCCGGTTTCTCCTTGGCGACGACGTTTACCAGGTGGACGCCCGCCGCGGCGATATCGTCCATCAGGCCTTTCACGTCGCCCTCCCCGAGGCCGTCACGGTCGGTTGCCGCCTGACGTTTGCCTCTCCGACTGGCGAGGAGATCTTTGCCGACAACTTCATCGGTCAACTCGCTGATCACTACGGCTCCACCGATATCGTCACCCGCTCCGCACCGATCGCTGGCACGCCAGGTCCGTGGAAGAACATCGGGTTTGACCATCTCGCCGTGGCCATGGCCGATCGGGCCGACGCCCGCGACTTCTTCATCAATGTCGTCGGCATGCAGGAAATGCGCCACGATCCGCACATTACCGTCCTCGCCACCGGACCTACCGCGCTATTCCTCTTCGATGCCGGCTCTACCGAGCCTCTCGCCCCCGACCGCCCGTCATCCTGGCACCACATCGGCTTCGTGGTCGACAACCTCGAACACGCCTATGCCCACCTCCAGGCCAACCGGCACCGGCTGCACAGTGATTTCGCCCTGCTGGAACGCGATGAGCGCTGGAGCCTCTACTTCCATTACCGCAACGGTGACGTGAACTTCATGATCCAGTTCTCGGAAATCAAAC
>JAEZJB010000288.1 GCA_023415845.1 Chloroflexota bacterium
TCGTTCGCGGGCTAGCGAATCGCCAGCTCGGTCTGCGGGTCGAAGAAGTGCAGCGACGCCGGAAGGGCCGCCACTTCGATCTCCTGTCCGCGCTCCAGCCGGACATCCGGTGGCATGCGGGCGGTGAGGGTAGAACCGCGGTTGGTGAGGTAGACGAAGATTTCGTTACCGAGAAGTTCGAGCACGTCGACCGTCACCGGAACGAAGGCGCCATCTGGCACGTCGAAGTTGACCTTCTCGCGAGCAATGAGGTGCTCGGGGCGGATGCCCATGGTGACGGTCTTGCCGACGTAGTTGGCCAGGTTCCCGGCTGCCGCTTCCGGCGAGACTTCCATGCGGAAGCCCTCGGTGGCAGCGAAGATCCGGCCGCCTTCGGCCTCAAGCTTCACATCGATGAAGTTCATCGACGGGGAGCCAATGAAGCCAGCGACGAACTTGTTGGCCGGATTGTCGTAGAGGTTCTGCGGCGTATCGAGCTGCTGCAGGACACCAAGCGAGAGCACCGCAATGCGGTCGCCCATCGTCATGGCCTCGGTCTGGTCGTGGGTCACGTAGATCGTGGTGGTCTTGACCCGATCGTGCAGCTTGACGAGCTCGGCGCGCGTCTGCACGCGAAGCTTGGCGTCGAGGTTGGAGAGCGGCTCGTCCATGAGGAAGACGTCGGCGTTGCGGACGATGGCACGTCCGAGCGCCACACGCTGCCGCTGACCACCCGAGAGGGCCTTCGGCTTGCGGTCGAGGTACTGCTCGATGTCGAGGATGCGGGCGGCCTCGCGGACTCGCTGCTCACGCTCGGCCTTTGGCACCTTGCGCAGCTTGAGCGGATAGGCCAGGTTATCGCGCACGGTCATGTGCGGATAGAGCGCGTAGGACTGGAACACCATGGCGACGTTGCGATCCTTCGGGGGAAGGTCGTTCACGACGCGGTCACCGATGATGATGCGGCCCTCGGAGATTTCCTCGAGACCAGCGACCATGCGCATGGCGGTGGACTTGCCACAACCGGAAGGACCAACGAGCACCAGGAACTCTTCGTCCTCAATCTCGAGATTGAGGTTGGAGACGGCCGCCTGGCCACCGCCGCTGTAGAGCTTGGATACGTTGTCGAAAATGACGCGAGACATGCCGTACTCCTTGCACCGATTACAGTGTCAACCCGCGCCGGTACCTCCGGACAGGTGACTCAGAAGCGCCCTACGAGCAGTCAACGCAGTGTTCGCGTTGGCCATCGGTGGTGTTGGTTGCGCACAGATCACGGCGCTTTATGATGTGCGCTTCTGTTTTCGCCGCTGGCAATCCCGTTGTCAAGGAGTAGTCGGGACTTTTCTGCGGCGGAGTTGGTGCACCCGTGCGACAACGTCGGTGTCGTTCGGATCAGGCCACGGCCCACGCCAGGTGGTGGTGGTCAGCTGCCAGCCCGCCCGGTTGGCCGACTCGAGGAAGATCGAGGCGGGAGGACGGCCAGGTTCGGCAAGCCAGAGCACGCCGTCCGGAGCGACCACCCGGTCGAAGAGTTCCAACAGTGGTTCGATGTCACGCCGCTCGTAGAGCACGTCGGCGGCAAGGACCACGGGATAGCCCTCAGGATGGGCCGCGAGCAGTTCGTCACCCGGCTCGCGCCAGTTGATCCTCAGTGTGTCCGGTTCGGCGCCAGCATACCGAAGGGTGGTGACGCGGGTAAGAAGCAGGGATTCGGCAGAATAGTCCGTGGCGAGCAGGTGCGCTCCTGCCCCGACCGCGACGGCAGCGGTGATCCCGACGCCCGAGCCGAGTTCGAGGACATCCTGACCGGCGACGATGGAGGGATCGGAGAGAATTTCGGCGGCGAGGGCGATGCCGCTGGGCCAGAGTTCGGCCCAGTACGGAAGGTTCTGTTCCGGATCGTCCGCCGCCCGGTCGAGCAATGCATCGGTATCGGCGGGACGGGTGACCACGAGCTCGACATCGCTGCCGGGAATGGTGACACGATCATCCTGGAGCGCGAGATCAGGAGGAAGCTCGGCCAGCAGGGCAGCGATGCGGTCGGCGGATTGGTCGGGTGGCATGCGAGTTCTCTTCCTGAAGATGGTCGAAGCGCCAGATGAGCGCGCGGACGTATGGACGGATGGTAACCGGGAGGCGCGAGCCAATGCAGGTGAGGTCGGTGCCGACAGTCCCGGGGGATTCGTGGATAATGCCGCAGACATCATTGGGACCGCCCTCCACATGCACTCCACCGGGACTGATGCATCGCAATGCAGGACGAGCGAAAGGAACCACCACATGGCTGACAGCAGGGGCAACAAACGGATCGTCGCGTTCGGGGAGGCGATGATCCGCTTCACCCCGCCGGGAAACGAGCGACTGGAGCGTGTCACGTCGCTCGACCTCACCGTGGGCGGAGCCGAACTCAACACCGTTGTTGGGATGACCTGCCTTGGCTACAGCACGGAATGGGTGACGGCCCTGCCCGACAGCGGTCCGGGTCGCCTGGTGGCGCGTCAGGCACGGGCCAATGGCGTGGCAGTGGACAACATCCACTGGGTGGACGAGGACGATGCGCGGACCGGCCTCTACTTCCTGGAGGAAGGCGTCGATCCGCGCCCTTCGGCCGTCACCTACGACCGGAAGAACACGGCGATCAGCCAGGTCACCGAGGACACCTTCGACTGGCAGCGCATTCTGGACGGGGCCGATGCCTTCCACGTCTCGGGGATCACGATGGCGCTCTCGCCAGGTGCCCGGCGCGCCACGATGCAGGCAGTGGAAGTTGCGTCCCGGCTGGGCGTGCTGGTGTCGTTCGACCTGAACTACCGGTCGAAGCTGTGGAGCGAAGCGGATGCACGCGACGCCTTCGTGGAAGTCGTGCCGATGGTGGATGTGCTGTTCGCTTCGAAGGGGGCATTGGGGACCTTCTTTGGCATCGAGGGTTCGCGCGAGGAGGTGATGCGCGGCGCGCTGGAGCGCCTGGGCGTGGCTGCGGTCTGCATCTCCCGCAAGAAGGCCGAAGGGAGCCGGGGCCTGAAGCTGCAGAACCTCGCGCTCGGTCCATCGGGTGTGCTGGCGGAATCGGCCTGGCGGTCGATCGAAGTGGTGGACCGGCTCGGCGGCGGCGATGCGTTCGCGGCGGGGTTCCTGGCGGGCTATCTCGACAACCCGGCCGCTCTCTCCTACGCGGTCGAGCTCGGAGCGGCTGCAAGCGCACTCAAGCACACGATGCCCGGCGACTTCCTGTGCGCCACCCGGGCGGAGATCGAAGCAGCGATGACGGCCGAAGGCTCGGGCGTCCTGCAGCGATAAACCTGCCGCATCCCCGAGTGGCACCATCGGGCACCACGATTGACAACCTTTCTGTCCTCGCTCTAGAGTGTGGGTGGAAAGGTTGTCACGTATGAGTTGTGGATGTTTCAACGTACGAATCCGACTTCGCGGGGAGTTCTCCGTGGATCGGGTCGT
>JAEZJB010000357.1 GCA_023415845.1 Chloroflexota bacterium
GGAACATCGAAGAGGCCACCCAACTCCTCAACGAAGCCACCGGCGGCGAGCGCGTCAAGGTCGATTTGCTCTTCCACCCTCCCGGGCAGAACCTCCATGGCTGGCCATACCCGCTGATGGCAACCTACCTCCAGGCCATCCTTCAACCGGTCGGATTCGATGTGAACCTTGTCCAGCAGGAATCGGCGGTTGTGACCGAAACCCTCACCTCGGGTGACTACGACTTCACCATCTACAACAGCTGCTGGGCATCGGGTGAACCCAACTACCAGGTTCGGCGGATGCTCGGTTCCGATTCCACACTGCAGCTCACGAACCATGGTGGCTACAACAATCCAGAGGTTGACGCCCTCCTGGATGAAGCTGAGGTCGAACTCGATCCGGTTCGGCAGGCAGAGTTGTACAAACAGGCACAGGCAATCGGTCTTGCCGAGGTCGCCGTGGCCCCCCTCTTCGACCAGGAAACGGTGATCGCCTACCGCCCATTCGTCCGCGGCCTCGATCAGCGAATCGCCTACGAACCCACTCTGGAACTCGTTTATCTCGTGGAGTCGGATGCATGACAGATCAGGTACTCACAGAGCAGCAGGTGGATGTCCTCGGACATCCACCCTATCCAACCACGAGACGCCAGGCACACTTCATCAAGCTGGGTCGCGACATGGCTACCATTGCAGCCTTGCAGGCCGACGCCCACGACCGTGCCAATACGTTTCCCCACGATACGTTTCAGGAGTTGCGTGACGCCGGTTACCTGGCAATGACAGTTCCGGTCGAGTTCGGTGGTCCCGGAGCCACACCGCTTGAAGTCATGCTCTCGCAGGAGGAACTTGCCAAAGGCAGCGGTGCTGTCGCGCTCGGTGCCACCATGCACCTTGGAGCGATGGGAGGTCTCGCCGATTCCCGCTCCTGGCCGACTGCGCTGCTCGATCGCATTTTTCACGAGGTCCTGACTGAAGGCGCACTGATCAATGGCCTCGCCAGCGAGCCAGATCTTGGCAGCCCCAGTCGTGGTGGCGGCTTCAGTACCACCGCTCGCGCGGTGGAAGGCGGATACCTGGTCAATGGCCGTAAGACCTGGAGCACACTCTCACCCGCCCTGACATACGGCAACGTCCTGCTGACCGTCATCGAACGCAACGGGCAGGAAACTCGCGGCGCCATGCTGGTGCCAATGAGCACGCCGGGCGTCCGCCTTGAAGAAACCTGGGACAATCTGGCCATGCGTGCGACCGGCAGCCACGATGTCGTGTTCGAGAATGTCTTCGTCCCGGAATACCTTCGCCTGCCGCAGCAAAAAGGTGCTCCTGCGAGCGCCGTCTCCGCCTGGACATTACTCGGGAGCGCTGTCTACCTCGGCATTGCCCAGGCGGCGCGTGACTTCGCGGTCAACTTCGCCAGGGAACGCGTGCCAGCCGGCTTGGGAAAACCAATCGCCGAACTCCAGACGGTGCAGCACCGCATCGCGCAGATGGAAATCCAACTCCTTCAAGCCCGCTCGGCCCTTTACGGCGCTGCCGAACTGTGGGACAAGCACCCGGAACATCGCACCGACATTGGCTGGCAGTTCGCTGCCGCCAAGTACACGGTCACCAACCATGCAATCGACATCACGGACCAGGCACTGCGCGTGGTGGGTTCCGTCGGATTGCAGAAACGATATCCGCTCGAGCGCTATTTCCGCGACGTCAGGGCGGGCCTCGGCAATCCGCCGATGGATGACGTCGCCCTCACGATGATCGGCAAGCACGCCCTCTCCTTGATTTGATCCAGTTCGACCTCTCTCTGGAGGAGTCCATGTCCACGTCAACACCAGTCGAAACCAGTACCGACGTCATCAACGCCATCCTCGGCGTCGATGAAAAAAGTCCGCTTGTCGCGTTACGCAACAGGAAGCCCAACCTCGTAGCCGAGCTTCAGGATTACTACAACTCGATCTTCCAGCCAACCGCCGAGTCGGCAGCAGCACTCTCACTTCCTGATCGATACGTTGTTGCGGTACGTGCGGCGTCGTTCACGGGTAGTGAGGCCGTCGCAAACTGGTACGCCAACCTGGCAGCCCACGCCGGAGTCAGCGATGAATTGATTGCTTCGGCCCGAGACGTCACCATTCCCTGGACCGGCGATGCCGCATTGGATGCCGCCATTCGGCACACCGACCTCCTGACGACGCACCCACGAGACGCCCGCCCGGAAGATCTGCAGGCGCTGAAGGATGCCGGATTTACGCCAGCGGGAATCGTCTCGCTCGCTCAAACGGTCGCCTTCGTCAATTACCAGCTTCGGTTGGTCGCCGGTCTTCGCGCATTGGGAGAGCTTGCATGACCAGTTCCGCAATCCGCGAGACCTTCACGCTCAACATCCTCGAGTGGAAACCGTGGCTGGAGCGCGTGCTCGACACCGATATTCCAGACGAAACAAGGTCGAGGATCATCGACGCTATAGGCACCGCCCCGAATTCTGACTACATCTTGGTTCTCGCCAATGACTTTGAGGCCTGGCGAACCCGCAATGTGGTTCACCGCCACGTCTATTCCGACGACAGCAAGGCCGCCACTGCACGACGCGAGCTCGGTGCAACGACCGCCTCTCGAATCAATGGCTGCGTATTCTGCGCCTCCGTCCACGCGCGAATGTACGCTGCAGCTTCCAAACGCCGTGATCTCGCTCAACTATTTCTCGACGACGGGGTGGACGCCGCACTGCCAGAACCGGAGCGATCAGTCGTCGACCTCGCCGCGAAAGTCACGACGAATCCGGAGAGCCTCTCTGCCGC
>JAEZJB010000360.1 GCA_023415845.1 Chloroflexota bacterium
ACGCTGACCATCTTGTCGAAGACGGTCATCCCGTCCTCGGTGGTGGTGTTGAACTCGAAATCGTGGTTGTGATAGCCGAACCTGATCCTGGCTTCCGCCAGTCGTTCGGCGAAGCCGTCGAACTGGCGGGCAATGGCCTCGAGCGATGCCGCCGAACGGTCCTCGGGGGCGATCCATGGCACGATGGCCCACTCGGCGCCGAGGGTGGTGAGGTCCTCAACCACACCTTCGAGCCGATTCTGGAAGTCCGCCAGCGGGATGTGGGCACTGGATGTCCGCAAGCCGTAGCGATCGAGCAGGTCCTTCAATTCCTGCGCCGACTTGCCCTGGAACCCGGCGAACTCGACCGCCTGGTATCCCGCGTCGGCCACCTGGCTGAGTGCCGCCTCGAAGTCCTCGGCAGTCAGGCTGCGAATTGTGTAGAGCTGAATGGAGATCTCGTCTGCTTTCATCCGTGCCCTCCCGGGATACGTGACCCTGCCGCGACTGACTAGAACGTGGTGGAGAGCGCGACTGGCTCGCCCGATTCGGCACTGGCCAGGGCGCCATTGATGATCTCGAGGACGTGGGTGGCATGCTCTGGTGAGAGGATGTTCGTCCCACCGTGTTCGATCACATCGATAGCATGCAGGATACCCGACTCGAGAATGCCGTCGATCGGCAGCGGGTTGGGTGTGGGAACATCCTCTTCCCACGCATCGCGGCCAGCGCCGGCGAAGAGGAAGTCGGTGGACCCGTTGCCGGAGTACCACTGGCGAGCCGACACGCTGGCCGTGCCCAGCGTTCCGTACAACTCGAACATGGGTGCCTTGGAACCTACAACGGCGTAGGTCGTGAACAGGTTGGCGAATCGACCGTCGTCGAAGGTCAGGTTGATGGACAGCACGTCCGGGGTTTCAACGGTGATCTTCTCGCCCGCAAACCGGTCCTGCAGCAGTTCCCGCTCGGGATAGACGATGTCGCCAACCGCCGATACGGTTTTTGCCGGACCGAACAGGCCAGTGATGGTGTGGAGCATGTAGATGCCAATATCGATCAGCGGCCCCACGCCCTTGCGGTAGAAGACCTTGGGATCGCCGGTGTATTCCTTCCAGGCCGCCGGTCCCATGCCGCCGATGTGCGCCTTGATCGTGTGGGCGTGGCCGAAGTCGCCGTTGGCGATCCGCTCCTTGAGCCAGACCATGCGGGCAGTGGTGATGGTCGATGGCGCCATGAAGAGATGCAGGTCATTTGCCTGCGCGATCTCGGCGAGTTCAACCGCTTCGTCGATCGTGGCGGCGATTGGCTTTTCCGAATAGACGCTGGCGCCGGACTCCAGCACCCTGGCGGAGATGCTGCGATGAAGCGGCGCCGGGGTCAGGTTGAACACGAGATCGAGTCCGCCCGAGTGGGCCAGGAATGCGTCGAAGTCGGTATAGCCGGTTGCTTCCGGAAACTCCTGCCGCGCCACGTCGACCCGTTCCTGCACGGTATCGAAGACGGCAACCACGTCAATCCGATCGGCACCGATCTGCTTGATAACGGGAAGGTACGTGTACTGTGCGATGAACCCGCACCCAATTACACCAGCTCGAATTGCCACAATTTGCCCTTCCTGCATGTTGGGGAGGTCGTTTTTCACCCGCTCGGGTGCGGATGCTCATACAAAGGTACCGCTGATCGCCCTGCCTGCAAGGTCCGAAGGCACTCTACTCCTGAATCGAAGGCTCCATTCCCGGGTCATCGAGGCGAGAGCGGACCCCTCGAGCCTCTTCACCGGCGGGATAGAGATGGCAGCGCACCCAGTGCCGGGATTCGAGCCAGGAAATGCCGGGCATGGTCTCACGGCAGACGGGCATGGCATACGGACAGCGCGGCTCGAACGGGCAGCCTGGTGGCGGATCGATCAATGACGGAATCTCGCCCCTCGCCGGTGCTTCCTGCGTGCGGAGGCCGGCGTGCGGGTTGGGGACGGCCGAAAGGAGCAGCTTCGTGTACGGGTGGGCCGGCTCCTCGATCAGGCTCCGGCTTTCCGCGCCTTCGACCATGCGGCCGGCATACATGACGTTGGTCTTGTCGGCGATGTAGCGAGCACTGGCGATGTCGTGGGTGATGTACAGGAACGAGATGCCTCGTTCGGCACGCAGGCGGTCGATCAGATTGAGGATCCCGATCCGGATCGAGACGTCGAGCATGGAGACCGGTTCGTCGGCCAGCATCACCTTCGGCTCGACGGCCAGCGCCCGGGCAAAGGCGACGCGCTGGCGCTGGCCACCGGAGAGCTGGTACGGAAACCGGGCGGCGACCTCGGCGGCCGGACTCAAACCCACCGTATCGAGGAGCTCGATCACCCGTTCGCGGGTCTCGCGGCGTCCCTTCGTCTTCTTGTGAATCTTCAGCGGGCGTTCAAGGTGATACCGGATCGGGTGGACGGGATTCAGGGATCCGAACGGGTCCTGGAACACCATCTGGACATCACCGCGGTAGGCGAGCGAGGCCCCGCGTGACTCCGTTTTCAGCACATCGTTGCCGTTGTAAATGATCTCGCCGCTGGTTGGCGGCATCAGGCGCGCCAGCATTCGTGCGGTCGTGCTTTTTCCGGAGCCGGACTCACCGACGACGGCGACGACTTCACCACGAGGCAACGAGAAGGAAACGTCCTCCAGGGCATGGACGACCTTCTTGTCCATGATGCCGCCGACGGGGAAATGCTTGGTGAGGTTCCTGACCTCGATCACGTTGTCCGCCACAGTGCTGGTCTCGGGGGTGCTGCCCCTCACCACATCAATCACCATTTGGCACCGCCCTGGCACGCACTTCCGGATAGAGATGGCAGGCCACGAAATGTCCCTCGCTTATTTCAGTCAGCACGGGAAAGAACCGGTCACATGGCTCGAATCGCTTTGGACAGCGGGGATGGAAGCGGCAGCCGGTGGGCGGGGCCACCAGATCGGGCGGCGAACCGGGAATGCCTTCCAGCCGCTTGCGGTCTCCGGTCAACGACGGGAATGACGACATCAGGCCCTGTGTGTACGGGTGGAGCGGATTCTCGAACAGCTGGCGGGCCGGAGCCATCTCCACGATCTGGCCGGCATACATGATCGCGATGCGGTCGGAGATCTCGACCAGCAGGGAGAGGTCGTGCGTGATGAACAGGATGGAAAAGCCGAGCCGTTCCTTCAGTTCGGAGATCTGGTACATGATCTCCTTCTGCACCACCACGTCGAGCGCGGTGGTCGGCTCGTCCATGATCATCAACGGGGGGTTGAGGACCAGGGCGATCGCGATCACCGCACGTTGGCGCATGCCGCCGGAGAGTTCGTGCGGGTAGGAGTCGATCCGGCCCTCTTCGATGCCGACGATCTTGAGCATCTCGGCAGCGCGCCGTCGGGCATCGCTTTTGGTCATTGGGGTATGGGCGCGAATGGCGTCGGAAATCTGATCCCCGACGGTCATGACCGGATTGAGCGAATTCATGGCGCTCTGGAAAACCATCGAGACTTCCCGCCAGCGAAAATCGGCGAGTTCGGCGTCCGACATTGCCAGCACGTCGCGGCCGCCGAACTCCACCTTGCCGCCGGTGATGATGGCGGGCGGCTGCAGAATCCGCAGAATCGCCTGAGCGATGGTCGACTTGCCCGAGCCAGACTCCCCGGCGAGCCCGAGGACCTCCCCCGGCGCGACGCTGAAGGTGACCCCATCAACCGCCCGCACCGGACCGCGGGGCGAGAGGTATTCAACGTGCAGGTCTTCGACGTCGATCAGCGCTTTACCCGCTGCACTCGAACCTCCGCGGGAGACTCCCTCGCGCGTACTCGTTACCATGGTCAGTCTCCCGTTCCACTCCGCAGCACCGGTGTCGCCCGCGAAGCTCCCAGGTGACGCTTGCTCTTGCGCAGCACCTCCTGGGTTTCACGCTGCGACCGGAGACGCGGATTCGTCAGTTCGTCGATGGCGAAGTTCAACAGGGCGAAGGCGAAGGCGACCAGCGCGATGCAGGCGCCACTCGGCACGAAGGTCCACCAGGCACCGGTGATGAGGCCACCGTTGTTCTGCGCCCAGTAGAGGTTCGTGCCCCAGGAGATGGTGCTGGGGTTCCCCAGCCCAAGGAATTCAAGACCTGCCTGGGCGCCGATCGCATAGATGACCGCGCCGAACATGCCAGCCATGAGGATGGAGAGCATGTTGGGGAGGATTTCGCGGAAGATAATGGTCGGTGCCCGCTCGCCCGCGACCTGGGCAGACGAAACGAAATCCTTTTCCCGCAGCGCCATGGTCTGCGCGCGCAACACGCGTGCGCCCCACGCCCAGCCGGTGGCGGTCAACACGAAGACGATCGTCCAGAATCCCGGCTTCAGGAACGCCGCGAGCACAACCAGCAACGGAATGGCGGGCACGATGAGGATGACATTCATGATGACGGAGAGGACGTCGTCGATGCGCCCCCGGAAATAGCCGGCAGTCATGCCGACGATCGTGCCGACGATGGTGACGCCGACGCCGACCAGCAGTCCGGTCGCCATCGAGTTCCTGGCGCCCCACACGGTGCGCGAGAAGACATCCTGTCCGTACCCATCGGTGCCGAACCAGAACTCCGCCGACGGTGCCTGATTGGGTCGCGCCACGAAGTCACTGGGATCATAACGAACGATCCAGGGCGCGAAAATGGCCATGGTGAGGAACACGAGCAGAATGAAGGCTCCGACCGCTGCCTTGCGATTGCTCAGCAACCCGGCCAGTGGGTGACGTCCTTTGACGCGCTTCGCTGGCGCCGGGCTAACCGGCACCAGGTCATCGGCCTCGGGGATGGGGAGTCCTTCCTGAGTCAGGTCGACTTCAGACGGGGTGACGCCAGTGATGGCCATGCCATTACCCCCTTCGCACGCGCGGATCGAGCCGCACGTAGAGCAGGTCCACGATCAGGTTGGCCGCCAGCACGGCGAACGTGATCATCAGAAAGATTCCCTGCATCAACTGGTAGTCGAGCCGCTGGACGGCAGTGATCAACTGGTAGCCCAGGCCCGGGTAGGCGAAGACGATTTCGGTGATCAGCGATCCGCCGAGCACGAAGCCAAGGGCCATGCCGAACTGGGTGAGATTCGGCAGCATCGCATTCCGTGCTGCATACGAGAACATCACGCGGCGCTGCGGGAGGCCCTTCGCCTCGGCCATCGTCACGTAATCCTCGGAGAGCGTGCTGATCATGGCGTTGCGCATGCTCAACACCCAGCCGCCAACCGAGACCAGGACGATCGTGGCGGCGGGGAGGACCAGGTGACTCATCACGCTACCAACGAACTCCAGCGACCAGGCGGGTGAGAGCCGGTCACTGTAGGCATGACGGAGCGGGAAGAGCCCCCACTCGAACCCCAGAAAGAACAACGCCAGCATCGCCAGCCAGAAATAGGGGAAGGAGCCAATCAACTGCAGGAAGGGCGGCAGGAACGAATCCGCCCAGGAACCACGACGCCAGGCGGCGATGATCCCCAGCGTGGTGCCGATCAGGAACGAGATGACGACGGCCGTCCCGCCCAGCAGCAAGGTCCAGAACAACGCATTGCCGATGACCTCGCTGACCGGGGCCGGGAAGTTCGAGGTCGAGACCCCCATTTCGCCGCGGAAAATATTGCCCAGGTAGGAAAAATACTGCTTCCACAGCGGGTCGTCGGAGATGCCATACGCCTGCTCCATCGCCGCCAGGGTTTCGGGGGTCACCCGGCCCTGGAGCTGGGCGGCGAGCGCATCACCCGGATCGCCCGGCATCCAGCGTGGCAGGAAAAAGTTGAAGGTCAAGGACGCCCAGGCCGCGATGAGGTAGAACCCTATGCGGTTAAGGATGTAGGCCATTGCGCGTGCCCCTTCCGCGAATCCATCCACTTATCTGCGTGATCACATGTCACTCCAACGGGAACGCGTCCCAGGCCTGTCTGGCCCGGGACGCGCTCGCTGGTGATCAGCCTTCGACCGGCGTCAGGTTGGTGAGCACGATGCCGCGCTCGGCTGCATAGGTCGAAAGAATCGCGTACGGATCTTCCTCGGACGGGAAGCCAGTGATGCGCGAATTGTTGAACTCACCCCACTGCGGACCGGGGAAGAGTGGCACCGCCGGGGCGAACTCCGAGTAGATCAACTGGAGCTGGTTGGCGATATCTCGCTGCTCGGCTTCGTCGGAGGTAGCGGCGAAGTCGGCGAGCAGTTGGTCGGCCTCCTCGCTGGCAAATCGTTGCCAGTTCTCGGTGCCGGAGGTCCCGATCGGCTTCTTGGTGTCGCTGCTCATGCAGCCGCGGTAGAAGTTCCAGACTGTGGCGCCCTGCGACGACCAGCCGATCGACATCGTGAAGTCGCCTTCCTGCACGCGCGACTGCCAGGTCGTCTGGTCATACGGCTGAACGGTGGCCTTGATGCCGATGTCAGCCAGTGACCGCGACATGATTTCGCAGGCCTGCACCCAGTCGGACCAGCCGGAGACGACGTTCAGGTCGTACTCCATCGGCGTGCCGTCGGCCGTCATCCGGACTTCGCCCTCCATCGTCAGGCCAGCGGCATCGAGCAGCGCATTCGCCTCATCGACGTTGTAGTCGGTCCAGGTTGCCGCCTTGGCATCCTCGAACTTCCACGAGTCGAAGGCGTCGGACAGGCCCGTGGCATCTGCCGGATGGGTGTAGCCGAACATGGCGATGTCGCAGATTTGCTGCCGATCGATCGCCATCGACACGGCCTTGCGCACGTCGGCGTTGTCGAACGGCGCGATTTCGGTGTTCAGGTAGAGGTGAACGACCGCACCGGTGGGCGGGAACCAGTAGTTGTGATGCTCCGGATCCTCCGCGACATAGACGTTCTCGATATCCGGAATGAAGTTCGCCTGCCAGTCGAGTTCGCCGTTGATGCCGGCCAGCTGCACGGCGTTGTTGTCCGGGAACGCGGGGAGGCTGATGCCGGCAATCGCCGGCTTGCCTTCCTGCCAGTAATTCGGGTTGGCGCCAAGTTCGAAGATCTGGGCCTCGAAACGCGTGACCTCGGTGAACGGGCCGGTGCCAACCGGTTCTTCATTGGTGAAGGTCGTCGGGTCTTCGATGGAGCCGAAGATGTGCTGGGGCACGATCACCTGGCCACCAATTTCGTACTGGGCGATGGTCAAGACTTCTTTGAAGGTGAAGACGACCGTCGAATCGTCGGTGGCTTCAATCGAGTCAATGTATGGCATCGGACCGCGAGCACCGTTACCCGGCAGCGCATCGTTGTCCCGGAGCAGGTTCCAGGTGAACGCCACGTCATTGGCCGTGAACGGCGTGCCGTCGGACCAGGTGACGCCGTCCTGAATGGTCATGGTAAGCGCCAGGTTGTCGTCACTGAACGACCATTCCTTCGCCAGCCATGGCACGGCCTCAGCCTTGATCGTATTCCAGACGAAAAGCGGCTCGTAGATCCCGAATAGCGTTGGCCACCGGCAGGAGACGTTCTCCGAGAGCAACGGGTTGAAGTTACGGATCCAGGTGGCCTGTTGCTCGTTGTTGGCGGTGAGGAGCACCGGCTCGCCCTGGGCGAAGGCCGAGACAGCGGCAGGCGCCACGGCGGCAGCCGCGCCGGACGCCGCAACCAGGCCACCCTTGAGCGCCATCGGCATCGCAGCCAGGGTGCCCGCTTCCTTCATGAAATCACGGCGGCTGATTTCACCGCGCAGGACGCGCGCCATCAACGAAGTGTCATGAGACTTCTTGGACATGCCTGATTCCCCTCTTGTTCGTTACTGGAATGGAAGATGACGGCTACGTGGCGCCTACCCACCTGCGTGCAACAGGTGCCCTCCTCAGGTTTGGGCCATAAGTCCGTCCGGTCCCGTTTCGAACAGCCTTCCCTCCTTTCCATCACGTCGATCGGCTGCCCCTAACGTTGAGAATGAGCATCCACACGACCCACGCACGATCAGTTCGGCAGCAACCCACTGCTGCATGGGCTCGGGGTGAGGATTGGCAATCATGTCGGCCAGCATGCGCACGGCGGCTCGGCCAATTACGTCGCTCGGCTGGCGGATGGTAGTCATGTGAGGCCGGAACATCCGGTTCATATCGATGTCGTCAAAGCCGACGATGGCGAGCTGCTGTGGCACGGAGATGCCGAGGTCGCGCGCAGCCTGCAGCACACCGATGGCCATCGCGTCGTTGGCCGCCACCACCGCCTCAGGCGGGTCGGGCTGGCACAGGATGCGATGGGCGATGTCGTAGGCAGTGACCTGTTCGAAGTAGCCGCACTCGATGCGGACGTGGACGGGATCGATATCCGCTGCTTCCACTGCATCGAGGAATCCGTCCTGCCGGTCACGCGCCGTGACGAGGTCTGGCGGTCCGCTCAGGTACAGCAGTTTGCGATATCCGTGGGCGAGGATGTGCTGGGTTTCGACCCGGGTCGCCTGCCGGTTGTCGATGTCGACAAAGTTGGCTCGTCGCTCGGCATCGCGGCCGATCAGGACGTAGGGCAGGTTGCTCTCCTGCAGGCGGGCGACCAGTTTGTCACCAATGACGTGGGAGGCAAGGATGACGCCGTCGAGATGGCGTCCCATCACCGATCGCTCGAAAAAGCGATCGACCGCGACCTGGTCGTCGGTGGAGACCAGCATGTGCACGAGGCTGAAGTCGGTTCGCTCCGAGCCCTCGATACAACCCTTGATCAAGACCGATGCCCAGGGGTCGCTGAACAACATCGTGAAGACGCGGGGAAAGACCAGGCCGATGATGTTGGACCGATGAGTGGCGAGGGAGCGGGCAGCGGCATTCGGGTGATATCCCGTCTCCTTGATCACCCCACGAACCCGGGCTCGTACCGTGTCACTCACCTTGGGGTCGTCGTTGAGCACGCGGGAAACGGTGGAGCGCGAAACGCCCGCCATTTCGGCGATGTCTTCCAGGTTCAGCCGGCGGCGTTCACGCACCATGGCAGCCCACATCATGGCCGACTGTCAACCAGACGCACTACGCGCCGAGGTGACACCGGTATCGAATCGATTTGCGGCGCTCGGTTGGGAGCGCTCCCAGGAGATTGCGCGGATGATACTGGGTCGTCTTTTCGGTTGTCAAGGAAACAATGAGAGCGGTTCCAAACGACACATGCCCCTCCAGATGTGCAGGAAGGGCATGTTTTGCTTCAGCAATTGCTTGCTGTAAAGCAGTAATGGGTTACGTCGCCGGCCGTAATGCGTCAGTGCGAATCGGTCCTGTCAGCCAGGTCGTCGGGCTCGACCTTGTCAGTTGGTTTGTCGACCGTGATCCGCCCGTCCTGAATGCGGATCACCCGGTCACAGGCATCGATCAGGCGTTCGTCGTGCGTGACGAGAATCGCTGCCCGCTCGCGCTCATGGACCTCAGCCGCCAGCATTTCGACCACCTGGTGACCGCGCTCGCTGTCGAGGCTGGCGGTTGGTTCATCGGCCAGGATGAGACCGGGATCATTCATCAATGACCGTCCCACCGCGATCCGCTGGCGCTCACCACCCGACATTTCACCGGGGTAGGCATTGGCCCGCTTCGCCATCCCCAACTGCTCCAGCAATCGATCAGCCCGTTTGGCAGCGTCATCCCGGTTCATGCCGGTAAGTTCAGCAATGAAGAGCAATTGCTCGCGTGCCGTCAGGTAGGAAATCAGGTTCGCGCCCTGGAAGATGAACCCGATCTGCTCGAGCCGAATCCGCGTTCGCTCTTTCGCCGACTTCTGGGCTATGTCGTCTCCCTCGAGGTGCACCTTGCCATCGGTGGGTGACAGCAACGCCCCGGCGACCGAAAGCAGCGTCGATTTTCCGGATCCCGAGGGCCCCAGCAGGATGACCAGTTCGCCCGGCTCGACCGCCAGCGAAATCTCGCTCAGGGCGGTCACCTCGGCATCACCCGTGCCAAAGGTCATGCCCACATCCGTCAGTTCAAGTTTTGTCGTTGCCATCTGCGGCCTCCTGACCGGTCTGCTAGCCAGCCTTGTTGATTGCGTCAAGTGGATCGATCCGCGCCACCTGGAACAATGACAGGCCAGTACCGATCATCGCGACGACCAGCAGCAGCACACCAAACTGTGCGATCTGGACGTAGTCGAGCGTATACGGGACCGCAGTGCCAATCAGCGCGCCGACCAGCCAGGCCAGCCCGACCCCGATCAGGACACCGACGAGCCCAAGCAGCACCACCTGGGTGATCAGGTTGCGCGCGATATACGCCGTCGTCGTCCCCAGCGCCTTCATCACCCCCAGTTCCGGCACCTTCTGGAGCGTAATAATGTAGAAGAACGCCGCAATGATCCCGGCGGCAATCACCACCAGAAACGCCTGAATCAGCAGGAGCGTCAGCGCCTGCTCGGAATAGCCGGGCAGGTTCTCGACAATTTCCTGCGGCGAGGCGACGAGCGTGTTGTCAATCTGGTCAGGAATGCCGGCGATGGCGTCGCCTTCGCCCTGGATCAGGACGGCATTGATGGTGTCGTCATCACGGCCCCCGCCCTGGGCCTGGATTTCCTGCCAGACCTCGAGCGGCACAAACATGGTCGGCGCCAATCGATAGGAGCGTCCGTCAACGATCCCCACGACGCGCAGTTCAGTGCCACCCGGATCCGAGACCAGCGTGTCACCAATCTTCACGCCCTCGTCAGCCAGCGTGCGATCGATCACCACCCCACCGTCATCAGCGCCGACGGCTTCCCCTTCATTCGGGGCGGGCGCCGCAAACGAGTCAGGCTGGACGCCGATCAGGGAGACGCCAATGACATCCTCGGAGCCATCCTTCTTCACGTTGGATGCGGTGGCGCCGAATGGCTGGGCGTCCTCGATGCCCTCGATCGCGCGAACCACATCGACCACGTCGCCCGAGAGCGACGACCGATCGAGCTGATAATCACTGCCACGCGACACCAGCATCGCGTCAATCGGCAGCGCATCGATGGCAGCCGAGTTGCCGGTGGCCAATCCCCGTGCCAGTCCGGACAGAATGAAGACCAGGCTCGCGACGAGCACGATCACTCCAGTGATCAGCGCAAATCGGAGTTTGGCATGGCGAATCTCACGAAATGACAGGAACATGCAGGACTTTTACTCCCAGCCTTGAACCACCATTGGTTCCGGATTCCAGCGACGTTGCTGGATCTAAGCAGGGAGTATGACAGGGTGGGCCCGGAGGTCACCCGCCGATATTGGAAGAAACGGTGGGAACTTGGGATGGAACTTGGGATGTGGCACCCAATATCCAGTGACGGCGGAGCGTCGAACTACCAACACCCCGCCGTCCATCAATCAGTCAGGCAACCGATCCTGTGGTTTGAAATCAGGAGCCGAGATAGCGCAGGACGGCTCCGCCCATCGTCGCGATGCCTGCCGCCATGCCCTCTTCCTCGACATCGAACCGGGGGTGGTGGTGCCCCCAGACGATTCCCCGTTCTTCGTTACGGGTGCCAACATTGAAGAAGCAGCCGGGCCGCTCGAGCGTGAAGTAGGCAAAGTCTTCACCGCCCATCCCGATCGGCGAATCGATGACATGATCCGCGCCGACCGCCTCGATCGCCGCTTCCCGGACCAGCTCCGTCATTTCCGGATCGTTGACGATGCCGGGGTACCCGCGAATGAAGTCGACGATGACTGTCGCCCCGGCCGCCTTGCCGATGCCTTCGGCCAGGGCCGTCAGGCGCCGCTCGATGTTTTCCCGCACGTCCTGGCTCAGCGTGCGCACGGTTCCCCGCAGCTCGGCGGTGTCGGGAATGACATTGAACGCCTCGCCAGCAATGAAGGCTGTGGTCGACACCACGGCCGCCTCGACCGGATCGGTCTCCCGTGAGACCAATGTCTGGAACGCCTGGACGATCTGCGCGCCAATCACGATCGGATCGACCGTTTCATGCGGTGAGGCGGCATGGCCGCCCTTCCCCTGGATGGTGATCCGGAACCGGTCGGACGACGCGGACCCGGCTCCATGGCGCATACCGATAATCCCGGCCGGCAACTCCGATGAGACGTGCAGTCCGAGCGCCGCATCGACATGCGGATCTTCGAGCGCGCCATCCCTGATCATCGCAATCGCACCACCGGGCGGAACTTCTTCGGCCGGCTGGAACAGCACCTTGACCGTGCCGGCGAATTCGTCGCGGCGAGCTACGAGCAACCGGGTCAGGCCCAGCAGCATCGCGGTATGGGCGTCATGCCCGCAGGCGTGCATCACGCCCGGGTTCTGCGAGACATACTCGACTTCGTTTTCTTCGAGGATCGGCAGGGCATCCATGTCAGCGCGGACCATGACGACCTTGCCAGGTCCCTTGCCGCCCTGGATCAACCCGGTCACACCCGTGCCACCCACGCCCGTCTTGATGTCCTCGACCCCAAGGCTGGCCAGCCGCTCGGCGACGAACTTCGCCGTCTCGTATTCCTGGAAGGCGAGCTCCGGGTGTTCGTGCAGATAGCGGCGGTCGGCGACCACCCCCGGCAGCACTTCATCTACGTCCTTACGGAATTCCACAGCTGTTACCACAAACTATCTCCATCCTGGTGCCGGTCACCACAGTCACGACGAGCGCGGCTATTGGGCCGGAACTCCCTTGTCGAGGCAGAGCATCACGGCGTTGGCCATGGTTTCGATGCCGGGAGCCATTCCCTCTTCGTCGATGTCAAATTTCGGGTGATGGTGCGGCCAGACGATACCCCGCTCCTCGTTGCCGACCCCCACCATGAAGAAGAAGCTTGGCCGTTCGAGCGAGAAATACGAGAAGTCCTCACCACCCATGGTTGGTGGCAACTCCATCACGTTCTCGGCACCGACAGCTGCCTCTGCCGCCTGCTGGAGCAACGGCAGCAGCCGTGGATCGTTGATCACGCTCGGGTATCCGCGCACGTAATCGACCTCGACGTTGGCACCCATTGCCTCGCCGATCTTCGTCGCCGTTTCGATCAGGCGGCGTTCGAGCAGATCTCGCACTTCGGGATTGAGCGTCCGCACCGTTCCCCGCAACTCGGCAGTGTCGGGAATGACATTGAACGCTTCACCGGAGAGGAAGGCGGTGACGGAGACCACGCCAGACTCGACCGGGTCGACGTTGCGCGAAACGAGGGCCTGCAGGGCGGTGACGATCTGCGAGCCGACGACGATCGGGTCGACCGCCTTGTTCGGCTTGGCGGCGTGCCCCCCCTTACCCTGCACCCGGATGGTGAACATGTCACCCGAGGCCGACGCCGCCCCGGCGCGCAGTCCAACCTTGCCGGCCGGGATATCCGACGCCACATGCAGACCGAGGGCAATGTCGACGTGCGGGTCTTCCAGCGCCCCGTCACGAATCATCGCAATCGCACCCCCCGGCGGCAGTTCTTCCGCGGGCTGGAAGAGCACCTTGACCGTCCCGGCGAACGAATCCCGGCGCTGCAGGAGCACCGTAGCGAGGCCAATCAACATCGAGGTATGGGCATCGTGCCCGCAGGCGTGCATCACGCCCGGCACCGTCGAAATGAAGTCCCGGTCCCCCTCTTCCAGAATCGGGAGGGCATCCATGTCAGCCCGCACCATAACGACCCGATCACTGCCAGGTCCTTCAGCGGTGCCCTTGATCAGCCCGGTGACCCCGAATCCGCCGATTCCGGTGCGGATATCCTCGACACCCAAATGCTTCAGGCGATCGACCACGTAGCGGGATGTCTTTTCTTCCTGGAATCCCAGTTCCGGATTGGCGTGCAGGTGACGCCGGTCGGCGATCACTCCCGGCATGATCTCGTCGATATCTCGCTTCAGCGTTTCCATCACCTTTGGTATCTCCCTGATCTTCCTGCCGAGCGCCGCGTTCAGGCCTCGGGAAGTCCCTGCTCCAGGTACTTCAGCACCGTCACGACCATGGTCTCGACGCCCGTTACGAGTGAATCTTCGTCGATGTCGAACTTCGGATGATGATGCCCCCAGACCAGACCGCGTTCCTCATTGCGAGTCCCGACCTGGAACATGGCACCCGGCCGCTCCAGCAGGAAGTACGAGAAATCCTCACCGGCCATGATCGGCGGCGGGGTTACCAGCCGGTCCTCACCGACAACCTCCCTGGCCGCTTCGCGCACGATTTCGACCGCACGGGGATCGTTGATGGTGGCCGGATAGCCGCGGCTGTAGGTGGTGTCAATCTCGGCGCCGGTCGCCTCGGCCAATCCGTGGCAGATGGCCTTGATCCGCTCCTCGGCGAGGTCGCGCACGTCGGGATCGAATGTGCGCACCGTGCCACCGAGCGATGCAGTGTCGGGGATGACGTTGAAGGCTTCCCCGGCCTGGAACTTGCCAACCGTCACCACCGCGCTGTGAATGGGATCCACGTTGCGCGAGACGATGGTCTGGAGCGCCATCACCAATTGGGCACCGATTACGACTGGATCGACGGCTCGGTGCGGTGAGGCGGCGTGCCCGCCCTTGCCCTGGATCGTGATCTGGAACCCGTCTGGGGCGGCCAGGATTGGACCGGGGGCGACAATCACGATGCCGCAGGGGACTTCCTGCGCCATGTGAAGCGCAAAGACGGCATCGACGTTCGGATCCTCAAGGACTCCCGCCTCGATCATGCCCAGTGCCCCGCCTGGTGGCATTTCCTCTGCAGGCTGGAAGAGCAGTTTCACGGTGCCGCTGAACTGGTCGCGCCGCCCCATGAGGGTGCGGGCGACGCCAAGCAGAATCGCGGTATGGGCGTCGTGCCCGCAGGCGTGCATCACGCCTGGCGTCTGCGACACGTACTCGACCTCGTTTTCCTCGAGGATGGGCAGGGCGTCCATGTCGGCCCGGATCAGGACGACGCGGTCCTTGCCCGGTCCCGTCCCGGTGCCACGCACCAGACCGGTCACGCCAGTGCCATTGATGCCCGTCCGGATGTCTTCCACGCCCAGGGCCTGAAGCCGGTCGGTGACGAAGGCAGCCGTCTTGAATTCCTGGAAGCCCAGTTCCGGGTTCTCGTGCAGGAATCGGCGGTCCGCCACCAGTCCAGGCAGGATCTCGTCGATTTCCTCATGCAAACCCGGCAGGTTCTCGATCGTCGTTGCCATATCCGTTTGTTTCCCCTTCCCTACGCCTGCTCGAATCCGTCTCTCAGGTAGGCCAGCACGGTCTCCGTCATGACTTCCAGTCCGACACCCAGCGACTCCTCGTCGATGTCGAATTTCGGATGGTGATGGCCCCAGGTGAGTCCCCGTTCGGGATTGTTCGATCCTACCTTGAACATCGCGCCTGGCCGCTCCTGCAGGAAGTACGAAAAGTCTTCACCACCCATCGAAGGGGGAGGACTCACCACCCGCTCAGGACCTACGATGGCCGCTGCCAGCCGCCGGATGAGGTTCGCCGCCTCGACGGAGTTGATGGTCGGCGGAACGCCATACTGGTAATCCAGCG
>JAEZJB010000467.1 GCA_023415845.1 Chloroflexota bacterium
CCCGGTTCCGGCCGGAGCGCAATCCTCCGGTGCATCCGACGCCGCGTCCGGCCGGGTGGGGTTATCCAGCCCGGCTGGTGGCGACGGGAATGCTGGATGCGGCTGGTCCGCAGGGACCGAGCCATGACTGAGTGGATCTCCCCGCGTGGAGCGTCAAGCCTGCTCGCCGATGAGGTTGGCAACGATCTCGGCAGAACTCAATACCCCTGGCACCCCCGCTCCCGGATGGGTGCCGGCGCCGACCAGATAGAGATTGGGAATGTCTTCCGACTGATTGTGGGGCCGGAACCAGGCAGACTGGGTGAGCACCGGTTCAACCGAGAAGGCCGATCCGAGATAGCTGTTCAGGTCGGTGGCGAAGTGCCGGGGATCGATCATGTGCTCGCTGACGATGTGGCGTTGCAGGTCCGGCAGGTAATTTCGTTCGAGGAAAGCCATGATCCGGTCACGGTAGGGGCGCGCCTCGCGGGCCCAGTCGACCGTGCCACCGAGATGCGGCACCGGGGCGAGCACGTAGAACGCTTCGCCGCCCGGAGGGGCAAGGTCGGGGTCGGTGAGCGTCGGCATGTGCAGGTAGAGCGAGAAATCGTCGGAGAGGATTTTGCGGGTGAAGATGTCGTCCAAAAGGCTGCGATAGCGGGGCCCCAGGATGATGTTGTGATGCGCGAGGCCGGTGTTTGCATCGCGGTAGGTGCGGTCGGTGCCGAAGTAGATCACGACGAGCGACATGGAGTAACGCAGGCGGGCGAGATGGCGGTCGGAGTTGCGGCGGCGGGCCCGTGCCGGGATGAGCTGGCGATAGGTATCGGCCGCCTCGGCGTTCGAGACCACAATGTCGGCCGGAAACTCGCGCCCGTCTTTCAAGCGCACGCCGGTGGCCCGGTTGCCCGCAAGCAGGATTTCGCCAACCTCGGCATTGAGCTCAAGGTGGCCACCCAGGCGCTCGATCAAGGCGGCGCAGGCGTCGACTACGGCACCGGTGCCGCCCATCGCGAACCAGACGCCCCATTCACGCTCGAGGTAATGGATCAGCGCGTAGATACTGGTGGTATCGAACGGGTTGCCACCGATCAGCAGGGGATGGAACGAGAGCACCTGGCGCAGCCGATCGTCCTGCACGTAGCTGGCGACAAGGTTGTAGACCGTGCGATAGCTCTGGAGGCGGATGAGGTCCGGCGCGATCTTCAGCATGTCGGTGACATGGAGGAAGGGCACGTTGGCCAGTTCGGTGAAGCCCTTGTCGAAGATTTTTTCGGACAGCTCGAGAAAGCGACGGTAACCGGCAACGTCATGGTCGGGGTACTGGCTCAGGCGGCGAATCTCGGCTTCCATCCGCGACGGATCACCCGAGTAGTCGAAATGGCGCCGGTCATCGAAGAAGATGCGGTAGAACGGATCGACCGGCACGAAGGTGACATGATCGCTGCGGCGCTCACCGGCGACCGCGAAGAGATCGTCGAACATCCATGGGGCGGTGATGACGGTTGGGCCACCATCGAACGAAAAGCCGTCCTGCCGATAGGTGTAGGCGCGGCCACCAGGCTGGTCCCGCTTGTCGACCACGGTCACGTCGTGCCCGGCCGCGAGCAGCCGGATGGCAGCGGCGAGTCCACCGAATCCGGCGCCGATGACTACGATTCGCTTCCCCACTGGCCTCATCTCCCGGGCGACGTTGCACCAACGATCAGGGCGCATCACGTAGCGGCCTGCAGGGGAGTTATACCCTGCAGGCAACCGGTGGCAGGGAGGTGGGCATGATTCCCTTCCTGCTGCGTTGCGTGGTTGCCCTGCAGGTGGTGCTCGCCCTGCGCGTGTTCTTTCGCATGGGACGGACCGCGAAAGGTGCCCGGATCACTCCACGGCCTGCGCCAGCCGGATCGACGGGGCGGGTGTCGGTGCTGGTGCCGGTGTTGAACGAAGAGGAGCGACTGGCCGCATGTCTCCAGGGGCTCCTTGCCCAGGGCGACGACGTGCGGGAGATCATCGTGATCGATGGCGGCTCGACGGACGGCACGATTGGTCTGGTCGAGCGATTCGCCGCTGCCGAGCCACGACTGCGGCTGGTGTCGGCGGCGCCGGTGCCGCGCGGTGTGAATGGCAAGGCGCATGGGCTGGCGGTTGGCGAGGCCGCAGCCAGTGGAGAAACCGACTGGGTGCTGGTGATCGACGCCGATGTGCGCCCGGCGCCGAACCTGGTGCCATCGTTGCTGGCAATGGCGGACTCCGAAGAACTGTGGGTGCTGTCGGTGGCAACTCGGCAGCGCCTTTCTGGGCCGTCGGAGGGCGTGTTGCACCCCTCGTTGCTGACGACCCTGGTTTATCGCTTCGGGATACCGGGGCATGTGGCGACCGATCCCGAAGAGGTGCAGGCGAACGGCCAGTGCCTGCTGGTCGAGCGTGACGCCTTGCGAACGGTCGGAGGGTTCGGCTCGGTGCTCGGGGCCAACGCGGAGGATGTCACGCTGGTGCGGTCGCTGGTGGCGGCCGGGATTCCGGCGGGATTCTTCGAAGGTGGCGACCTGGTCGAAGTGGCGATGTACCCATCGTGGCGCGCGGCGTGGGATGGGTGGACGCGGTCGCTGCCGATGCGGGACCGATTCTCGACCTGGCGGTTGCCATTCGCGCTGGCAGAAGTGTTGCTGGTGCAGGCTGCGCCGCTCGGATTGTGGCTGTTTGCCGTGGCGCGGCATGGTCCGCGGGACCCATTGGCCGCGCTCGAAGGTGGCCTGGTGGCGGCGAGACTGGGCGTGCTGGCGGGCATGCGCCGGGCGTATATCGACCCTCCGGCTACCTACTGGCTTTCGCCGCTGGTTGACCTGCCAGTGGCCATCAAACTCGTATCCAGTGCCCTTCGGCGCCAGTTCACCTGGCGGGGCCGGGACCTTATTCCAGGAGATCATGTCTGATGTTTCAGCGTTCACGATTCACGTTTCCGATTGCCCTGCTGGTGGCTCACCTGATTGCACTGGTGTTTGGCCTGATCGGGATTCTGATCATGCTACCTAATCCGGACCTGTGGAGTGGTGATCCGCGGGCGGTGCGAGTGTTCGACTGGTCGATGGAGTACGCGGGCGCGACGCATATCCTGCTGGGTGCGGCGGCGATGTTCGCGTTCGGCGTGGTGACGATTGGCTGGGCCAAGACCAGCATCTTCCTGGTGGTGAGCTTCACGCTGTCGATCACCTCCGAGCTGGTGGGAACCGGTACCGGCTGGCCGTTCGGGAACTACGAATACACCTCGTTCCTGGGCTACAAGGTGCTCGATCGCGTGCCTTACACCATTCCCCTCTCGTGGTTCTACATTGGATTTGCCTCTTTCCTGCTGGCGACGGTGCTGGCGCGGCGGTTCCGGCTGGGTAATGTGGCGCTGTGGGCGGTGTTGATCGGGACCTGGTTGCTGACGGTGTGGGATCTGGTGCTGGACCCGGCGATGGCCCATGAATCGCTCCACATCAAGTTCTGGATCTGGGATGAAACCGGACCCTATTTCGGCATGCCGGTGAAGAACTTCATTGGCTGGTCGCTGACGGGCCTGGCGTTCATGGCGGTGAGCCGGTGGATCTGGGGCGAGGATGTGGAAACCGACGACATGCCAATGCTGTTTCCCTATGTGGTCTATGCGGCGAACCTCGCGTTCGCGATCGTGCTGAGTGCCAACGTGTCGCTCTGGATTCCGATCATCCTGTCGCTGGTGCTTGGCCTGCTGCCGGCCACGCTGGCCCTGAACGGAACCTGGCCACGGCGACTGGAAGTGCGCCAGGTGCGGTTGTCGCAGGATGGCTGATGTTTCCTGGCGTTTCCTGCGGCGGGCCGCGCAATTCGACGTGCGGCGCAGCCTGAACCTGACGGTCGAGGGGCTGGAGCACGTCCCTGCCAGGGGCCCGGTGTTGCTGGCTTCCCGGCACTACCATCACCTCCACGACGGGGCGGCGATCGTGGCGACCATTCCACGCCCGACCAGGATTCTGGTCGGGCTGGACTGGATCGAGCAGGCACCAGTGAAGTGGACGATGGACCGCCTGTGCGCGGCGGCGGGCTGGCCGGTGGTGCAGCGGCGGCGACCGGGGGTCGAGAGCGAACCCGGCGATGTGAGGGCCCTGCTGGCGGCGCTCGACCAGTCGGTTGAGACCCTGCGGAAGGGAGAGGTGCTGCTGGTCTTTCCCGAGGGATATCCCACGATCGACCCGACGTGGACGCCGAAGACCCGGGACGACGAGGTGCTGCCGTTCATGCCGGGAGTGGTGCGGATTGCCAGCCGCGCGGAGCGGATCGGGTTGGCGGTGCCGATCGTGCCGGTGGGGCTGGAGTACCGGCCGGGTGCGCGGTGGGACCTGACAGTGCGGTTCGGGGAGCCGTACCGGGCGCCGGTGCGCGGTGGCGAGGCCGACCTGCTGGTAGAACTCGAACACGACGTGCGGATGCTTTCCGGGCTGCCGACCCGCGTCTGATATGCTGGCCGGGACAACCCCACCGCCGAGATGCCATGGAGGACTTCGCCGTGACCGACTCCGCGATTGACAAGACGACCCTGCTTTCCGAGATGGATGCTGGCTGGGTGCGACTCGACACCTTCGTCGGGTCGCTTTCCGACGAGCAACTGACCGGTCCGACGGACGAGTCGGGATGGACGGTGAAGGATCACCTCGATCACCTTGGGGTCTGGGCCAACGGGATGGCGGCGGCGGTTTCGCACCAGTCGCGCGCTGGAGCAATGGGCCTCGATGACGAGACCTTTGCGACGGCAGATATCGACGATATCAACGAGATCATCCGGCAGGCAGGTAAAGACAAATCGGCGACCCAGGTGAAGTCCGACCTGGCGGCGGCGCACCAGTCGTTGCGCGACACGACGGCCGGGCTCTCCGAGGAAGAGCTGCACAAGCCATACAGGTGGTTCGTGCCCGAGGCCGAAGGTGACTATGGCGCCTCCCCGATTCATGAGCGCATTACCGGCAACTCGCACGGACATTACGACGAGCACCTGGAGTGGATGCTGGGCATTATCGGGCCGCCGGTGCCGTAGCGGACGACGCGGGACCGTTCGATGGCGACGGGATGGCCACCGGTGGGCTGGTCCTGTGGTGCCTGGACGCCGTGGATGGTCCGGCCCGGTCGACGCCATCACCTGGCCGGTTTGACCCTCTTTCCACCTCACTCGCGGGCTGCTAGGCTGACCGGCATCCGACCACCACCGGGACGCACGGGCGACCCGGACCAGCTGCGAAAGAGGTTGTACATGAAGATCACCGATGTTCGGCTGCACCAGGTTTCGGGGACGCTGCCGTTCGAAGGCGAGTTCTGGGAAGAGCGGTTGATTCAGCCGATCGATGTCTATCCCGAATTTCGCAGCCGTCGCCGGAAGGAAATGCGGACCACTGACGATGGCGGGCTGCCCGTCACCGCGGTGTTCGTGGAGATCGAAACCGACGAAGGGGTGACCGGGATTGGCGGCCCGATCACGGTGGACGTGGCGTTCATCGTCTGGCGGCAGTTCCGCGATCTGCTGATTGGCGAGGACCCGCTGGCCAACGAGCGGATCTGGGACATCATGTATCGCTCGGCGGTGCACGGCCGCAAGGGCGAGGCGATGTTCGCCATTTCGGTGATCGACTCGGCGCTGTGGGACCTGAAGGGACGTTGGGCGAACGCCCCGGTTTACAAGCTGCTGGGTGGGCCGATCCGGCGCGAAGTGCCGGCCTATGCGTCGGCGCTGGGATTCTCGATCGAGCCGGAGAAGGCGTTCGAGCGGGCGAAGATGTTCGTGGAGCAGGGCTACAAGGCGACGAAATGGTTCGTGCGGAACGGTCCGACCGACGGGCACGACGGGATCCGGAAGAACATCGAATTGATCAAGACGCTGCGCGAGGCAGTGGGCCCGGACACCGAGATCATGATCGATGCCTGGATGAGCTGGGACGTGCCCTACACGATCGCGATGGCCGAGCAGTTGCTGGAGTACCGGCCGTACTGGATCGAGGAGCCAGTGCTGCCGGACCAGATCGACGGGTATGCGCAGATCAGGGCCCAGTCGCCGGTGCGGACCGCTGGTGGCGAGCATGAGTACACCAGGTGGGGAATCAACCAGCTGCTGCAGGCCGAGGCGCTCGACTTCATTCAGGCCGATACGTACTGGGCGGGCGGCATCACCGAGATGCAGAAGATCTTCACGCTGGGATCGGTGCATGCGTTGCCGGTGATTCCGCACGGGCATTCGATTCCGGCGAATATCCATCTCAGCGTATCGCAACCGGTGGTGACGGTGCCGTGGATCGAGTACCTGGTGAAATGGAACGAGATTCATCAGCACTTCCTCAAGTTCCCGGTGAAGCCGGTGAATGGCGTGATTACGGTGAATGATGAGCCGGGCCTGGGGATGGACCTGGACGCGGAGAAGATCGAGGCGGAGAAGTACCTCGATTTCTCGGAGCTGTAGGGACGCTTGCGAACCGCCCGCTGCCTGGTCGATTGGGGATCAGGCGGCGGGCGGTTTCGCGTGTAGGCCAGAGATGGGGCCGCATTAATTCACAAATTCATTAATTCCGAAAACGTTGATTTCATGGGATTTTCTGGCCAGATTTCGTGCGGATTTATTGCGAATTCGTGCGGATCGGTGTTGGGTAACGAGGAATTTGCGGGTCGGGTGGGCCCCCTTCGGTTGGGAGCCGTACCTATCGTACGCATCGGAGAGGCGAAATCCCGCCACCTGCTTGCAGATTGCTCGTACGGACGGGCTGGGGAGGACGAGGCGAGCGGGAGGCGGATGACGCGGGGAAGGGCGGATGAGAGCCGCCGGAGTGGGGCCAGGAGGGCGGGAGACGGGCACGGGGGCAGGGCGGACGACAGCCGCTCCATGGTTGAAGGGGAAATGGTGGACCGGTCGCGGCAGGTCCGCCCGTACCCGCATGGAGTTGCGACGTTGGGAGGTGGAGGGGGATCGAGCGGCGCTCGATGCGCTTCGCGCATGGATCCTTCGAATTCGCTCAGGATGACGGGGGCGTGGGAGTGGGCGGGGTGTGTTTGCTGCTTGATGGATTGCCTATGGCTCGCAGATCGGACCCGTTTTCGCCCGAATCGGCGGAAGGGCGCAGGATGGCGATGACGTGGACTGCTACCGCATGGGGCGAGGCGTCCCATGTTCCGAACCGCTAGTGGGACCGAAGTTACCGGTAGTAGATGCCGACCGGGCGGCCGTTCATCTCCACCACCTGGACGTCGACCTCGTAGATGTCGCGGAGGATATCAGGCTGCATCAGTTCATGCGGGGATCCGGCGTGGCAGAGGCGGCCGTGCTTCATGGCGACGACATGGTCCGAGTAGGCGGCGGCGAAGTTGATGTCGTGGAGGACGAGAACGATTGTCTTGCCGAAGTCGTCCGCCGTATGGCGAAGCTGCTGCATCATTGCGACCGCATGTTTCATGTCGAGATGATTGAGCGGCTCATCGAGGAGCAGGTAATCGGTGTCCTGACAGAGCACCATGGCGACAAAGGCCCGCTGCCGCTGACCGCCGGAGAGTTCGTCCAGGAAGCGATGGCGGAGGTCACCGAGATGCAGATACGAGAGTGCACCTTCGATGTGATCCCGATCCTCGGTGGTGGGGCGCCCTTTGGTGTAGGGATAGCGGCCAAACGCGACGAGGTCCTGAACTGTCAGGCGGGAGGCAAGATGGTTCTCCTGGCGGAGGATCGAGAGGCGCCGGGCGAGTTTATCGCTGGGCGTGGTGGTCACGTCCAGGCGATCGACCCGAATCCGGCCGTGATCCATCTTCAGCAGGCGGGCGACTAGTGAAATCAATGTGGACTTGCCGGCGCCGTTGGGTCCGATGATGGAGGTAATACCGCCCTTGGGAATGGCGAGCGTGACATCGTCGACCACGGTGGTTTCCCCGTATCGTTTCGTAACCCCCTGAATCTCGATCATCGTGTGTGGCCTCGCAGAAGCAACCCGATAAACATCAGACCGCCAAAGAACTCGATCATGACCGAAAGCGAACTATTGAAAGTGAAGACGCGCTCCAGGATCAGCTGTCCACCTACCAGTGCGCATATCGCCAGCAGGGCGGCGGCTGGAAGCACCCAGCGGTGGAAGTTGGTGCCCATCAGGATGTAGGCGAGGTTGGCGACCAGGAGGCCGAAGAAGGTGATGGGTCCGACCAGCGCCGTGGATATCGCGACGAGTACGGTGACCAGTATGAGGACGAGGGTTACTGACCGCCGGTAGTCGATGCCGAGTGATATGGCGGTCTCGCGGCCAAGCAACAGGACATCGAAGACATGGAGCATGCGCCAGGCAATGATCGAAAGCGCCACGACAATGGCGGTCGAGATGTAGAGCAGCGTGCGGTCGACCGTGTTGAATGACGCAAACCCGATGTCCTGAAGCACGACAAAGTCGTTCGGGTTGATCAGGCGCTGGATGAAGGTGGTGATGGACCGGAACATGACGCCAAAGATGATGCCGACCAGCACCAGCAGGTAAAGGCCGCGTTGGGCGACGACAAAGAGCCAGACGTAGAGAGCGGTGGCGAAGACCACCATGGCGATGACTTCGACCGCGAACCGGAGCTTCGGATCGAGCATCAGCAATCGGCTTGAGCCAAGAAAGAAGACCACGATGGTCTGGATCAGCATGTAGAGTGCATCGAACCCCATGATGGAGGGGGTCAGGATCCGGTTGTTGGTGATGGTCTGGAAGAGGACGGTCGACATGGCGATGGCATAGCCGACCACCATCATCGCGAGGATCTTGCGGCCGCGGAATGGAATGATGAAATCCCACATTCCGCGATTATTGATGGTCATGAAGATCACGATGGCGGTCAGCGCGCAGGCCGCGATGATGAGCAATCTCCAGATCGGGGCCAGGCCCGAGGGACGTGTTACCGAGGTGGAAATGGCGGGAGGATTAGCCAACACGGGCACTTCTCCTCAGCAGCATCCCCAGGAAAATGACGCTCCCGACAACTCCGACGACGGTGCCGATTGGTATCTCGTAGGGGTACCGGACCACTCGACCGATGATGTCGCAGGCCAGCACGAACCCGGCACCGCCGACCGCGACCCAGGGTATCGCCCGTCGCACGTTGTCTCCCATGATCATTGACACGAGGTTCGGCACCACCAGACCGAGAAACGGAATTGCCCCGACGGTGACCACATTCACCGCTGTTACCATCGCGACGATGGCCAAGCCACCGGCCAGCACCGCCCCATAGTTGATGCCGAGATTGGTAGTGAACTCCTGGCCCATACCGGCAACGGTGAAGCGGTCGGCCATGAGATAGGCGATGATGCCCAGGATTGCAGAGATCCAGAGCAGTTCGTAGCGACCGCGGATCACGCCCGAGAAGTCGCCAGTCGTCCAGGCACCGAGCGATTGAAGGAGGTCGTGGCGGTAGGCGAAAAATGTGGTGACGGATGAAATGACGCCGCCGAGCATGATGCCGATCAGGGGGACCACGAGGGGCGAGCGGAGGGGAATGCGGGCCAGGATCAGGAGGAACAGGCCGGTCCCGATCAGGGCAAAGAGGGTGGCGACCAGCATTTTGGAGAAGATGGAGGAGGCGGGGGCGAGCATGGTTACCACCAGGATGCCGAGGGTTGCGGATTCAACCGTGCCAGCGGTGGTGGGTTCCACGAAGCGATTACGGGCCAGCATCTGCATGATCAGGCCGACGATCGCCAGCGACATACCGGCCAGCACCAGCGCCAGCGTGCGTGGTACCCGGCTGGCAAAGACCACCATCTGGTCGTTGCCACCGTCGCCCCGAAAGACCGCCGTCCAGGTGAGCGAGTATGAGCCGATCACCATGCTGATCAGCGCCAGAAGCACAATCCCAACGACTGCCAGGCCCAGTCGTTTCACCGAATTCCTCCAGACTCCACAGGATGCTCCCCCCAGCCCGCACGAAAAGGAGGGCGCCATTGCCCTCCTTTTCTTCCATGTGCTGCGACGTTGTCAGGCGCCGAGGCCAGCTTCAAGGTCGTCGAGCATGAGGCCAGTGACCGTGATGCCGTTCATGGCGATGTACCAGGGGAATGGTTCCAGGTAAACGATCTGGTCGTTCTGCCAGGCGGTGGTTTCGTGCACGATCTCGTTGTCGAGCACCTGGGCAGCAGCCTCGGACTCCTCGCCGGTGGCGGCATCGCGGTCGATGACGAAGAGCCAGTCGGGGTTGGTTTCCAGCAGGAATTCAAAGGAGACGGCTTCGCCGTGGGTAGCATCGGCGATGTCCTCGATGACCGGGGCAAGGCCAAGGGTGTTGTAGATGAACGAACCTCGGCCGCCGGTGGCGCCCGCGGCCGGGAGGATGGTGACTTCGCCGCCGGTGGTCATGATCACGAGACAGGTACCGGCGTCGGCAGCAACTGGCTTGAGGGCCTCAACGCGGGCGTTGATGTCGGCCAGAGCCGTTTCGACCTCTTCCTGCTTGCCGAAGATCTCACCAAGGATGCGGGCATTGGTGGCGAGGGAGAGCAGGTGGTCGTTGGAGTCGAGGGCGGTGAGATCGATGGTGGGCGCGATAGTCGAGAGGTCCGGATAGACTGCGGCTGACCGGTTGGCAACAATGATGAGGTCTGGTTCCAACGCAGCAACTGCTTCGTAGTCTGGCTCAAAGAGTGTGCCGACGTTGAGGTAGGGCTCGTTGTTGTACTTCTCGAGGTGGCCAACGAGGCTGCCCTGCGCCGTGCCGGTGATGTCAATACCCAGGGCATCGAGCGTGTCGAGACTGGCAATGTCGAATGTCACGATCTTCGACGGGACACCCGGGAGCGTGGTTTCGCCCTGCGCGTGCGTGATCGTAATCGAGCCGTCTTCGCCGATGACGACGGGAACTTCAGCATTGGCGGATGGGGTTGCAGACTGGGCATGGGCGCCGAGGATGGGCCCACCAATGATGATGCCACCAGCAACTGCGGTCGATTTGAGCGCAAATACGCGACGGTTGAGCCTGGCCATCACTTCCTCCAGAGAAGCTACACGTTCCACAGAGCGGGTGTTTCCCCACCTCGGACCGCAGTGTACCGCTATATCTGATCAATTTAGTCGGAATTGTGAAGTTATTCCCAATCAATATAGTCGGATATGGATCGCTTCCTGGCAACTCGCTGTCGCTCGCCCGAATCGGCGGAAGGGCGTAGGATGGCGACTACGTGGACTGCAACAAGCCGGTGACGCCAAGGAGCGCGACGATGAGCAAGCGAGCATTGATGGTCTGGGGTGGCTGGGACGGACATGAGCCAGAACAGACGACCGTGATTTTTGCCGAGATCCTGCGCGGGCATGGCTACGAGGTGGATGTCGAGACGGACCTGGACGTGTTCCTGGATGCCGAGCGGCTGGCGGCGATGGACCTGATCACGCCGGTGTACACGATGAGCACGATTACCGCTGACCAGGAGAAGGGGCTGCTGACGGCGATCAAGGCCGGGACGGGCCTTGGGGGCTGGCATGGCGGGATGGCCGATGCGTTTCGCAACAATCCGGAGTACCAGTATGCGGTGGGTGGCCAATGGGTGGCACACCCTGGCAACATCATCGACTACACCGTGCAGATTGCCAGTGATGACCCGATCGTGGACGGGCTGGGTGAGTTCGCGATGCATTCCGAGCAGTACTACATGCATGTGGACCCATCGAACGAGGTGCTGGCAACAACCACGTTTAGCGGCGACTGCGCGCCGTGGATTGCCGGGACGGTGATGCCGGTGGCGTGGAAGCGGCACTACGGCGAAGGGCGTGTTTTCTATTGCTCGCTGGGTCATGTGGCGAGTGACTTCGACGTGCCGGAGGCGAAGACGATCGTCGAGCGGGGTTTGCGCTGGGCTACGCGCCCATAGCGTGACCGGGCAGCGACGACTGCTGGTTGGATGCCGGGTACAGACCGGGTGATGGAGCCCGGTTCGGGCATACGTTCCGGAATGCGTACGTTCGCTTGCGTGCTCCAGAGCCCTGTGGCATCCTGATTTCAGGATGTAACAAGAGATTTCCGGGACCTGATCGAACCGTACTCGCACTGGATGGACGCGATGCGTTGGTGGCGACGCGCCGGGCTGGCGTTGCTGATGGCCACGTTGGTTATTCTGAGCTTTGGTCGTGCTGGATCGATGGCTTCGCCGATGGCACCGGGCGGAACCAGTGCCGTGCTGGCGGCCGATTCCGACGGGGACGGGATTCCTGACGATCTGGACCCCGATGACGACAACGACGGGATTTCGGACGAGAACGAGGCGAGTCCCAATCCGAAGCCGGACAACAGCGGGATCGGGGACGACGATGGGGATGGGATTCCCAACGATCTCGATCCGGACGACAACAATAACGGCATTACGGACGAGGATGACGCCAAGATCCCATCGGCGGGTGGAGGTGGCACCTCGGGTGGTTCCTCGCCGAGTGGATCGGGCGACGGCGGCTCGATGATCAAGGGACTGCCGTCCACCGGCTCGGGGAGTGGCTACATTCCGGTCCGGGCGTTCGTCATCGCCGCAGTCGTGTTGCTGCTGCTGGGAACAATTCCCCTGACTCGCAGTTCCAATGACCGGCCGCGCCGGTAACTGGAACTGCCGGCCGAAAGACAGGGCCGTTATCCAGCGTGGACGACGAGTGGGGGCCGGAACAGGGTGGACAACAGCCGCTCAAGTCGTCCACAAGAAGCACTTGCCCGGTCTCGGCAGGTCCGCCCCTACCCTGGTTGGGGATTGAGTAGCGAGCGGTACGACGGTTTTAAGGAGATTATGTCGATATATTGCGAGGTGTGGCGCTGCGCAAACGCGGGCTGCGCAACGCCCCACCACGCA
>JAEZJB010000006.1 GCA_023415845.1 Chloroflexota bacterium
AACCAGATCCCGAAGGCACCACCGTCACGCTTCATCACGACGGCTGGGATGAAAACGACCCCGACGCCGTCACGGCTCGCGATCGCTATGCCCGCGGCTGGGAATCCGTGCTGTCGTGGTACCAGAATTGGGCAAACTGGGGTTCACCCCTTCGCCTTGGGCCACCCGAGCCGAAACGGGGGTACGTGCTCCAGCCTGGTGAAGGCGTCGACGGTGACACCGCCCTCAAGGCCAGCCGCCGGTCCACTTCTGGCACCCTCTCCATTACGGATTCGGTCACGGTCGGCGGCGCCCCACCCCACACCCACCGCGTCGATGACGAGGTGTTCTACGTGCTCGAGGGTGCGATGCTGGTAACCATGGACGGCGAAACGCACCGGGTGCCGGCCGGTGGCGTCGCCTACATCCCGGCTGGCGCCATCCACTCCTGGGATACCGATGGCGAAGCCCGTCTGCTCATCATCACGGCTCCCGGCGGTCTGGAAGAGTTCCTCAATCAGTTGCACACCTGGCCGCACGGCTACGCCGACGCCTGGCGGGTCCTTGGCGAGCGCTACGGCTACACACTGGTCTAGAGCGGGAGATTGTCGTGATTGACGAGCGCGTTATCGGCCGCTGGGCCGAGCACCTGGCCGAGGTGACTCCGGGGGCATTGGCCGTGCTGTTGAAAGGCAGCTACGCCCGCGGTGACGCCGGTCCATGGAGCGATCTCGACTTCGACGTCCTGGTCGACGACACGGAAATCACCGCCCCGTATCTGACCTGGTTCGATCGCACTGGCGAGCGCATCGTCCATATTTCGGCCGCAGTCGACCACCTCGACACCTGGCTTGAGGACTTCGACGAACCGGCCGAATGGGCGTTTGGGTTCGCTGCCCGCCCCGTCACGAAACTGGTCTGGGTCGCCCGCCCCTCGCTGGCCGCCGAACTCGACCGCCCCTGGCGAAAGCACCCGTCAGGCGAACCCGAACTGGAAGATTTCATCGAATCACTGGGCAAGGCCCGCAATGCTATGGCCCGCGGTGATGACCTCTCCGCCCGGCTGGCATTGCGCGACGTCGGACGGCTCGCTCCGTCTCTGCTCGCCCCCCTCAACGGCAATCGCTATGCCGCCACCAAACCGCAGGCGCTCAAACTGGCCGTTGAGCTGGAAACCTCGCCACCTGGCTACCGCGAAGATCTGCTGGCCCTGCTGGGGTTCGATGGCAGGGCCCATTCGGCCACCGATCTCCTCACGATTGGCGAACGCCTCGTGTCCGGCACCCTGGTGCTGATGACCGAATACATCGATACGCTCGAGCCGCTGCTGGCCCCGCACCTCGGCACCGCGCTCCGCGAGGGAGTGATTCAGGCCTATCTCGCCCAGAGCCCCGTCCAGGACCAGTTCGCTTCCGAATCCGCTGAGGCTGACTGAACGCTCCGGCGCGACCAGGAGCCGAGCATCACACCTGAGCGATGAGCGATGCGGCGACCATTCGCATCCGCGCCAACCACTGCTCGTCATGTTGAGCGCAGCTCGATCCTCCCGACGTTTGAGCATCCATATCCTCGGCGCCAGTTATTCGCGCCGCAGCCACACGGTCATCGGGCCTGCCCCCCGGTTCGCCCACGCGAAGTACGGAATGGCCGTCAGCGTCGTCTCCGACCGTCCGGCCCGATCCCGTTCGACCGCATCCACCGTGCGGTACAGCGAACCACTCCACGCCGGCGCCGGAGATTCGAGTTCGGCATCTGCTGTCAGCACTTCCACCCCACCGGGCAGCAGGTCCGGTCGCCAGGCCGCAATGATCGGTGTGTCATCGGCCAGCACCAGGTCCCGCACATCGCCCACCGGATGGTCGGCCGCCTCCACGCAATACAGCAGCGGACCTCGCCGCAACGCAACCCGGCCCGTATCCTCCCACACCCATGGATGCGCCACGATCCGCACCGGTGGCATCGGCAGCGACAGCGTCACCACGTCACCCACCCGCCACACGCGCCGAATCGTCGCGTATTGCCCGGATGCAGCCTCGCTGGGCGGCAACGCCTCGCCGTTGATCGCCACCGATGCCCCCTGGCACCAGCCAGGAATCCGCACCTGCAGCGTGAAGTCGCCTGTCTCCACGAGATCGGTGATTTCGATCGCCACCTCGCCATCCCACGGATAGCGGGTGGTCTGGCGAATGCCAACGCTGGCGCCTCCCGCCAGCGGAATCGTTGCGTCGCTGTTCGCCAGCAAATGCACCCAGATACTCTCGTGCTGGCCATCCGACTCCGGGAACCGTCGAGTCGTCACGGTGTAGACGTAGCCCGGCAGTTGCGACATCACCCGTGCGATGTTCGGAGGACAGCACGCGCACCCGAACCAGGCCTGTCGGCGATGGGTGCCATCATCTGCCAGGGGGTTCTGGTAAAAGTACGCCTGTCCATCCAGTGAGAGCCCGGGCAGCATCGCGTTGTAGAGCGAGTGCTCGATCCAGTCAGCATACCGCGTGTCATCCTCCGCCCGCAACGCCAGCATCCGCCACGCCCACATGATCGCGCCAATCGCGGCACAGGATTCGGCGTAGGCCCGGGCATTGGGAAGTTCGAAGTCCTTGCCGAACGCTTCACCTTCCCATCGCGAGCCGATGCCTCCCGAGACATAGCTCCGCCGCGTGGTCATGTTGGTCCACATCCGGTCGAGCGCCTGGCGAAGGGCGGCATCTTCCTCTTCCAGCAGTAGGTCGGCCGCTCCCGCATTGAGATAGACCGCCCGCACCGCGTGCCCCACCATCTCGCTCTGGTCGCGAATTGGTGTCGCATCCTGGTGGTACGCCGACCCGCCAATAGTTCCTCTGCCCCGCACATTGAGGAAGAAGCGCGCCTGGTCCAGGTACCGGCTCACCCCGGTCTCCCGGTACAGCTCGATCAACGCCATTTCGATCTCTTCATGGCCGTCGGTCTGCTCCAGCTTGCCCTCATCGGCCGGGCCAAACGTGTCGCAGATCAGGTCAGCCAACCGGGTGGCCACTGTCATCAGCCGCTCGTCACCAGTCGCCCGGTGCAGCGCAATCGCCGCCTGAATGAAATGCCCCGCGCAATAGAGTTCGTGCAGGTCCCGCAGGTTCGACCAGCGCTCACCCACCCGGTCCACCGAAAAGTAGGTGTTCAGATAACCATCATCGTCCTGGGCCTGTTCGATCAGGCCCACAACCACATCCACCATCTCGCGCAGGTCACGTGAATCATCGTCCGGATAGGCTGCTATCGCCGAGGCCGCCGCCTCCAGCCATTTGTACACATCCGAATCATTGAAGTAGATGCCGTCGAATGGTCCGTCGAACGCTCCGGCCACCCGCCGGAAATTCCGGAGACGATTGGTCTCTTCCAGGTGCTGGAACTGCGATGGAATCGTGACGTCGCGGTTGATCCGCAACCTTGGGGCCAGGAAGTCATCGGTAAACCGCACGACTCCGATCGGAACGGGTCGATGGGCAGCATTCGGCCGACCAGCGGTGTCAATAACGGCGGCGGGAAAGGTCTGGTGCTCGGCGACGGCCATGGCGAAACCTCCGGAAGCTGGTGACATCTTCACTCCCAGCATTCTCGCACGCCCGGTTCGTTTCTCTATGTCCCACCCTGAACGGACAAAGCCCCCGGCGACGGCATTGTCGCTGGGGGCTTTGGTGCCTGGCTACCGAACGGCCACCTTGGGGAAAGTGGGAGAGAGCGCATGCAGGTGGCCGCTCAGGTCAGGAAGATTGTCGGGCGCAGGAGTCTGTGGAGCAGTGTCGACGCCCGACCGGCAGGTGTCAGGAGTTGGAAGTCACGCCACGAGGTGAATCTCAATGGCATCGTGTCCGGGCGACCTTGCCGCCATTGCGGACGAAAGCAACCTTTCAGGAAGCAGACCGCTATCGTCGGCCCAACCCTGGCGCAGGATGCTATTCAGCAGCCTCGGCCGCGCCTGTCTCGCCGTCGGTGATCTCGGCTGTTGGCTCGGTCTTCCGCGCCGGGCCGGTCACCGGAATCTGGCGAGCACGTGCCGCCTCCGCCTTCGGCAGGGTCAACCGCAGCACGCCATTCTCGAACGTCGCCTCGGCTCGGGACGAATCCACATCCATCGGCAGGGTCAACGTCCGCTGGAACGAGCCGCGTGGCAACTCGTGCAGGTACCAGGTGGCACCCCGCGCGTGATCGGACTTCGCCACGCTCGGAATTGTCGCGCTGAGTCGCACGGTGTTCTTCTCCACCGTGATTTCGAAATCTTCAGCAGAAATACCAGGAGCAGCCGCGAGGATTACGACCTCGTTCTCGGTTGCATACGCGTCAATCGGCAGCGCGGCCTGGCCCCGCTCGGTCACACCGTTCGGCCAGATGGTCGCAAACTGCGCGGCATTGACGGTATCTCCAACCAGGCGATCCATGGCCTGGTGCACACCGGCGAATCCGGTCACGGGATAGCGAGTTGCCATGATGCAAGCCTCCTGAATGGTCAATCGACATCGTTGTCCGGTGACGTCTCATCACATCACCTTATGCCACTGATAGTACTAGTCTACACAGTTCATGTCAAGTTTTGGATCGCATATGACACACCTGTCCTCCCTCGACCGCATACGATTCCATTCCCCAAACTGGCATCATGCTCCTGCGTGCCGCGCATGACGGTTGGCGATTGCCGATCCTGCTCGTCAGCGACCCGCGAGCTGGAACGGAACCTGATTCCGATTCGTGCTCCTCGCCCGGGAACTCCCCCGCCGAGGGTCGTTGTCCTGCCCGGCACCTGGGGGCCAGTGGGCCTTTGCCCCCGTCGTACCACCTGGAAGGCGCAGCACCGACTACATTCCCCACCGACAGGGGTGAACGTACGGGAAATCTTGGCCGGCGTGGCGGGATTTCTCGTCCTCGATGCGTACGAAGAGTACGGGCGAACGAACTCGCCACCCACAGCCGGGCTGTCCGGGCGAAAGGGCGGCATCACTCCGCAGGAACTCACGAATGCGCCGCACGAACTCCTCCCCGAAATCCCCATGGATTCAGGCATCTTCGAGTTTGTGAGTTTTTGAGTTTGTGAAAGTGAAGTTTTGGGTCTGGTCAGCAAGAGGGAAAACGTGCCGGTGAACGCGCCGACCAGCCTGATTTGAAAGGAGAGCTAGTTCATGCCGAAGAAATCCCGTACCGACTCCCGTGTTCCATCGGCCAGAATGCCGCCCCACACCCAGAGTCCCAGCACGATCAGGATCAGCACCAGCGCCACCACGCCCAGCCAGAACCCCCGGCGGCTCTCTGGCGCTACCGCCACCGGCAGCAGGTACGGATTCGACTCGGTTACCGGTGTGAAGGTCAATGAGGAAGCCGCCGGCGCCACCGATGTTGCGGAAGGCTGCGGGTCAGCGGTGGAGTCCGACCAGCTTCGACTCGGCCGAATGATCGCGGTCGACTGGCTGTCCACCGTCCCCGTCGTGGAAATCGGTGACGTTGCGCCATCCGAGCCAGTCAGGGCAGCGCCACACTCGGCGCAGAAAAGGCTGCGACCGGCGTTCGGCGCATCGCAAACCGGGCAGGTAATCGCCTCTGGGGTGTCGCTCATGGCCGGTCCTCGTCACTGAGGAAATGCGAATCGACGGCAAAGGCATCCGCGACGTTGAACTTTTCCATCACCACCAGGCTGACGGCATCCGTAAAGCTCAGCCCCCGCTGGCTCCGCGACGAGATCACCAGTGCCCGCGCCCGTCGCTCGTCTTCCTCGTCGGCGTGATAAACCGGCAATCGATGGTCCCGCAACCACCGCCGCGCCACATCGGGTCCGGTTCCCTCCATCAGCAGGTCAACCGTCTCCGCAATCACATGGTTGGTGGTAAAGAGTCGGTAGCCCTGGCTCACGAGGTCACGATAGGCATCAACCGCCGCCTGGTGTGTCGCATCGGTCCGGTCGACCAGCGCCACAATCGCCGAGGAATCAACAAACGCCACCGGAATCGATTCGCTCACGACCGGCCTCCCAGGGCCGCGGCCCGATAGGCTGTCTTCCCCTGGCCAATGTTGGCTCGCGGTCCATCGCCAATCCCGATCACGTCGTCCAGCGCCCGCAGGTCGGCCGCCGGCGCCAGTCGCTCAACGAATGACCGCGGCGTCGTGACCGCATCGGCAAACGCATCGAGCACCGCCCGGTCGATGAACCACTGCCCGCCCAGCCGCTGCCCCTGCAACCGCCCTTCCCGCAGGTAACGCCGAACCTGCTCGGTCGACCGGTTCAGGCGATTGGCGGCGTCGGCCACGCTCAGCAGCGTCGATTGGGATTCCATGCGTGCTCTCGATTCGATGCGTCAGAAATACGTCGTCTACGACAACATGGTACCGACCGGAGGCGATCAACCGCAACCCACCACCGGCATCCCCGCCGAGGGTCGACACGCTGCTCACGATGCACGATGGTAACGTGCGATGGTGCCTGGCCAACCAAGCTTTACCCCCGCGGTCCCTGGCCATGATCTGAAACCCGGCGAGGTATGGAGACGAAATGATGAACGGTCCCGGCTTTGCAACCGATAGCGGAATCTCGCTGATCGACCTTGAGTTTCTCGGCACCCCACAGGCCATCGCCGCCTATCTGATCAAGACCAACGGCGCAAACGTTCTCGTGGAATCCGGTCCGGCCACTACCCTGCCGACCCTTGAAGCCGGTCTCGCTGCCAACGAGGTCGGACTCGAAGATCTCACCCACATTGTGGTCAGCCACATCCACCTCGACCATTCCGGGGCAGTCGGCCAGATCGTCAGCCGCAATCCCCAGGTCAGGGTCCTGGTCCACGAAGTTGGCGCTCCCCACCTCATCGACCCGCACCGGCTGTGGCGCTCCGCCGCCAGAATCTATGGCGACGACATGGAGCGACTGTGGGGCGCGGCGCTGCCTGTCCCCACCGAGCAGGTGATTCCGCTCACCGATGATGCCCGCTTCCGCCTTGGCGACCGCGACTTTCGTGTTCGCTGGACAGCCGGTCACGCCTCACATCATCTCGTCCTTCTCGACGAGCAAACCGGCACCCTCTTCACCGGCGATGTCGGCGGGGTCCACATTCCCAACACGAGCTACACCACCACCCCGATCCCGCCTCCCGAGGTCAATCCTCCCGCCTGGGAAGTGAGTGTCCAACGCATGCGTGAACTGGCTCCCCAACGACTCGCCCTCACCCACTTTGGCGTGGTCGAAGATGTCACGCCGCATCTTGATTCCCTCATGCCACGCCTCGCTGACCTCATGAACATCGGCCAGCAGGCTCCCGATCTCACCGACACCGAGGCCCTCACCACCAGTCTTCGCCACTACCAACTGGCCGCCCTTGGCGACGAAGCTACTCCCGAGGTGCTCGCCAGCCTTGCCCTGGCAAATCCGGACTACCTCGGCGCACTAGGTCTCCAACGTCTGTTGCGCACCTGATTTATCCTTGCTATCGAGTCCACCGTTTCCATCCCTCGTCGCCGCTGAGCATCTTCTCTGCCAGCATCGACGACGCCACCTCAGGCCAGGGCACGACCGTTAGAACACCAGACGGGGGTTATCAATGCCTGCCTCTCCTTCAGCTACTTCGGCGCAGCTTGCCAGGCGTGTCTCTCGT
>JAEZJB010000031.1 GCA_023415845.1 Chloroflexota bacterium
GACGACGTTCTCTGGATTCCAGATGGAGACGACGGGGCGTTCGAATCGGAACTCGGCACCTGGCATATGACCAGTGAAGAAAGCTGGCGGTTGGATGAGCGAGAGTTCCCGGAGCCTCATCCCAGCCACTGGCACGAGAGTCGTCGCGAGTTACTGGCAAGCCTTCCTCCAGTCGAGGCGCTGGACGACTCGGTCCAGTTTGTCGCGCCCACGCCACAGTCTCGTCCAGCGGAACCGATCAAGCCGCAACGACCCAGAGTCGATCCCAGTTCCTTCTTCGACATTTCGGAGCCTGGCGGATTGGCCATGTTCCGGGCAGCATTGTTTGGAAGCCAGGCGCAGTCACGAGAGCAGGCATTTTCGCCGGAGATTGCCGACTATGCATCCGGATTTCCGGTGACCGACTCGCGCCAGGAATCACCTGCCGATCGAGCACGGCCTTCAAGGCGGCAGGACCTCCTGCCAGAACCGCTCGAAGTATTTGATCGAGCGGGACAATCCCAGCCATCGCGAGCACGGTCTTTGCACAGTTATCCCGCGGCAGGTCAAGAGCGACCTGCAAGAGTGGAGACCGCCTCGAAGTCGATGCGAGTAGCCCAGCGTGAGCCTGCGGAAGACCTGGAATTCGACGCTGAGGTCGCCACGTTCGGCAGAAGGTCTGACCTGAAGGCGACAGACATCACATTCGGGGACAAACGATGTGCCACCTGTCGATCGTTCCAGCCAACCGATGACGGCACCCGGGGCAGGTGCACCAATTCATGGGCCTCAGCCAGGAGGTCCATGGTCCATGCTGACGAGCTAGCATGCCGGTCATCATTCGGAGACTGGTGGATTGCAGCCGATGGTGTGTGGACGCATGGACGACCGAGCGATGCGTTCGAGACCTCACCACACGATGGTCACGACTGGGACCCCATCGAGTCAAGAGAAACCAGACCTCGTCGTGTACGTACGAGAAATGTCGGAGATTAGCTGGTTGTTAGCGGTCAAGCCGCTGGAGACAGGGTTACACTAGCTGGCGGTGTCACGTTCAGTCATCGGCATCTGAACAGGCGCGAGATTTCAGGGTTCCGGAACATTGCCGGACGCATCAGGACGTTGCATGGCTGGATTTGGAGAGACGCTTTACCAGGCTCGCGCCAACATGGGTGTGACGCTAAAGGAAGCTGAACAAGCTACTCGAATAAGCCGCCATCACCTGGCTGCACTGGAGGAAGAGAACTTCAGTGCCCTTCCCCCGCTGATCTATCAGCGAGGCATCGTCCGCAACTATGCAAACTACCTGCGCCTCGACCCCGGCAAGCTGTTGGTGATGTTCGAAGAGGCTCAAGGCACCCCTGGCACCGGCTCTCGGTCGGGCGGACTGGAGCAACGTCCGCCAGTAAACATGCCCGGGCACTGGACGCCAAATTTCGCAGTGATTTCATTCGCGCTGGTGCTGAGCGCAATCGTGTTCGCCTGGGTCTATAGCGCTTTCGTCGCGCAACCCGATCCGATAGCGACGCCAACCGAACCGGCTCCGACAGCCACTCCGTTCGAGAGCGATCTCCCTGTGCCGACCAAGGCGCCAACCCAGATTGCTCCGACGCCCACCGCTACGCTGGAGCCGACACAGCAACCCCAGCAGAGTAACGGGGAGCAGCGCGGGGGTGACAATCGTCGCAACGGCAGCACCGAGGCTACGACTCAGAACCCTGCGCAGAGCCAGCGGAGCGAGAGCGAGGTTCCTGCGACTGTGGAACCAACCTTGGAGCCGACCCAGGAACAGGTGTCTGACCTGGATGAGTCCGAACTGACCAGCATCAGCATCACCGCCAATGCAAGTATCTGGGTGACGGTTTGGGCCGATGATGTGGTTGTCTTCGATGGCAATCTGGCAACCGGTCAGACCACGGGTCATCTTGTCGGCAACACGTTCCGGGTCTACACGTCTATCGGTGGTCAGACGGTGTTCACCAATGCATGTGGTGACGAGTACCTGATGGGCTATGAGACAGGCCAGGCCAATTACACGCTCACCAAGTCGCCTGATTCCTGTCCGCCGGTTCGTGACTAACTCGCTTTTCTAGCGTGACAAGGAAGCCTCCGGAGCCTGGCTCCGGGGGCTTTGTTCATCTCGTTGACACTTACGCCACTTCTGTAGAGCGGCTTTCCGGAACGATGACGGTCACCGACTTCGGAGCAATCCTCATCGTGGCGGGCGTTCGCAGTGCAACGTCACCATCGAGCTGAATCGCCATTTCCGGCGATGCCTCCAGCGTCAGTTCGGTGGCAGTGAACCACTCGACGAACGGCGATTCGAACACGTGTCGCGTGGCAAGGCGAGCAATAACCCTGGCCAGCTGATCCGGCCTCGTCGCCGTCACTACCGCGACGTCGAGGACACCATCGTCAAAGCGAATCCGCGAGTCCAGCTGAATCTGCGGGGCAATAATCGATGCACCATTGGCAACCAGTACCAAGGGTGACTTTACGGATTCGATCCTCCGATCGGGAGCATGAATCGTATAGGTGGCCATCGGATGCAGGAGGGCTTTCATTGCAGCGGGCAGATATGCCATCCAGCCAACCCTGCGCTTGAGATCCGGATTGGCCAAATCAAAGAGAAGGCTATCGAGACCTGACCCCGCCATGTGCAGGAACGTTCGATCCGCGCAGATCCCGGCGTCCATGGTCAGCCGGCCGCGGCTCTGGAAGATAAGGCTAATCGCATCGCGGGCCGAGGTTGGAATTCCAAGCTCGCGCGCCACGATATTGGTTGAACCGCCCGGAATGATGCCCATAACCCGGCCGGTGCGACGGGCAACATCGGCGACCTCTCCGACAGTGCCATCACCGCCGACAGCCACCAACACATCCGCCCATTCGGCATGAAGATCGGCAAGGGAGTTGGCGTGACCCGCTCGCTCCGTAACGAATATCTCCACACGTGTGCCTCGGGGACAAGCCTCTTCAATAAGGCCCTGTATTCTCTTCGCGTTTCCCCGGGTTGCGGGGTTGACGATAACGGCCACATTCTGCGGCGGAGAGGTCATGGACGTGTCATTCGTAGCGGCAGGCGTGCAATAAATCAGGCTTCCTCAGGATCTGGGCCAAGCAGGCGCTCAACGAGATATCCAGCAAGCCAGGTGGCGGCAGCAGTGAGGACAAGTCCAAGCACTCCGCGCAGGAGATTCCGAGTCATGACAGTCTCCATCCATTGACACCCGACACGGCGGACTTTCGGAGCACTTCGGGTGCGACGTCAGCTCCTCCGATGGCAACAATACCAAACTGTCTTTAGTCGCGTCCCATAGCGACGATTCCGGAGAGGAAAAGCACGATGAACCCCAGCAACGTGAGGTCTACCGTGGTCAGGTTCCAGACGACCTCGCGATGAGCGCCCGGCAGGTATTCAAGCACGTCAGTCACGGGGCGCGTGAGACCGAAGACGAACTCACCAATCCAGACGCGATC
>JAEZJB010000048.1 GCA_023415845.1 Chloroflexota bacterium
CTTTTGAAGCCGGAGACACCGAGCGGGCAAGGGTCCTGTTGCAGCAGCAGATCGACCTGGGACCCGAGCAGTCGGATACCGATGACGAAGTCGACGCCGCGATCCTGCTTGGGGACCTGTTGCGGCGGGATGGCGACGTGCAGGGAGCGGTCGCGCTCTTCGAGCGGGCGGGACGATCTGCGGACCGGCTCGACTATCCGCAGGGACTTGCCGAGGCGGCGGTCCGTGACCTGGAGATCCGGCGGCCGACCGTCGATCCCCAGACGCTGGCCTCGCTCCAGGCGAAGGCGGCGAGCGCGGCCAACCGGGCGGGGGATGCCGCGCTGGAGGGCCGACTTGTCGCAGCCTATGCGACCTCGCTGGCACAACTTGGGCGACTGGAAGACGCGGCGACCCAGTTTGAGCGCGGACTCGAGCTTTCACGGCAGACCGGCGATTTGCAATTGGAAACCGCCTGCCTCGAATCGCTCGCCCGGGTGGAGAAGGAACTCGGGCGCATGCAGGAACTGGCGGAGAGAGAGGCGGAGAAAGTGCGAGTTCACGAGCGGCAGGGTGACCAGTCTGGAGCAGCACAGGAAGCCTTGCAGCATGGATCGACGCTGCTTTCGCTTGGTCGATTCGACCAGGCGCGGGATGCCTATACCCACGCGATCGAACTCGCTCGTACGGCCGGCAACGACAACCTTGAACAGCGCTCGTATGGTGGCCTCGGTGTCACCTACTCGATGCTCAATCAGCCTGTTGAATCGCTGAACTACCTGATGCTGGCACTTGATATGGCGCGCGAAGCCGGCGACTCTGCCCACGAGGCGCAGTGGCTGGCGAGTATCGGTGAGGCGCTGTGGAAGTTCGATCAGCCGGAGGACGCGATCAAGGCGATTCACCAGGCGATCACCGCGGCGCGGATGGCCGACGATCTTGACCTGCAGGCAGGCATGCTCAGCCTGCTGGGATCGATTCATGAGGCCGAAGGTCAATCTGGTCAGGCACGGCAGTACCTGACGCACGCGCTGACGCTCTACCGGGAACTCGATCGGCCGGAAGAAGAGATCCAGATGCTCTCCGCGCTTGGCGCGCTGGCAATGGATGACGACCTCCCGGCCGAAGCGATCCGCTACTACGACGAGGCACTCCATCTTGCGGCCGAGACGGACCAGCGAGTGGCAGCAGTCCGCATTTATGGACGGCTTGCCCGGCTTTCGCAGCGGCAGGGCGATGAGGATGCGGCGATCGAAGCGCTGGAGCAGGCGGTCAACCTGGCGGAGACCATTCCGAACCAGCGCGCACTCTTCGGGCAGGCGCTGCAGCACCTCGCGGTCGCCCAGGACATGGCAGGGATGCCAGTCGCGATGGACACGTACGAGGAAGCCCTCGACGTTGTCCGCGAAGTTGGCGACTCCTACGGCGAGGCGATGTTGCTGGTGAACGTCGGCGCGAGGCTCATGTCGCTGGGCAAGCGGGAAGATGCCACGGTGATCCTGAATCACGCGATCCAGATCGCGAGCGGCCTGGGACCGGTGGGGAACGATCTCCACCGCCGGGCCGAATCGATCCTGGCGTCAGGAGGGCCGGCCCGGAGCCGGCCCTCCGCAACGTCCCGTGGAACCTCGCGCGATTCCAGGCAGGGACCGGCGGAGACAGCCCGTGGTGAGCAGGCTCCAGCCGGGCGTGGGATTCGCGTTCCGGCAGCGTCCACGATTGCGGCGTCCGGTGGGACGGGTCGGTCGGGGTCGACGCGCTTTAACCAGTAGGTTAGAACTACCGTCCGTTCACGATTGGCGACGGACAGCTATACTCACGCGACAGGGTGTCCAGAACTGGCTGGCACCGTGATCGCGATTTTGTGCTGCTTCGGTGTGCCCGCACATCCGTCGGACCAGATGCAGATCAACCCGGGTGGTATTCACGTCTGTGCCGGTATCCATGGTGATTTCATTTAGCGGACCAGACTGCCACACGCGGGAAGGGCTTCGAAGACCGTGACTCTCTCCGAAGCGACCGCGGTGGGCTTTGCCGTGTCTGGGGGTGCCCCGACCGATGCAAGGCAATGGATCACGGTGGACATGGCGGGATTCCCCGGCAGCGAACGCCGCGGCTATATCGTAGCCACCGAGCCAATGGTGCGATCGTGGCACGGGATCGACCTTGCCAGCCAGGCGCGAGAGATCATCCTCACCGAATTGCGCCGATTGCGGCATTTGTCTCCAGAGGAGGCGCTCGGTCGATCGCTGGCAGCGGCAAACGGAATAGTGGTCAGCCGTAATCAGGAAGTGGCGCTCGAGGGCAGGCTCGACGATGTCTCGCAGGTCGGTGTCTCGGCGATCGTCTTCGAGGACAATCTCGCCACGATTGCGCACGTACCACCAGGGCAGATCATTCTCGTCGAGGACGGACTCGTCTACTCGGTGCCGGAATTCCGGTCGTGGTTTCCCGATTATTTTGAGGAAGACGAGCAGCGTGGCCACCCCGAACCGTTGGGCTACGCCACGTGGACCGCACCGCTCATGGCGCAGACCGAAGTGCGGGCTGGCGACACTATCATCCTCTGCACCGCCGGTCTGGGCCAATGGTTCGTTGAGGATGCCGTCGAGTCCGGGATGACGGAACAGGACCTCGCCTGGATGCATCACCGCGATCCGGACAAGGTGCTCGACTACTTCAAGGACACCGTCATCGCGGCTGAGCTGCCCTCTGCGGCAACGACAGTCGTCAGCTTCCCACCATTACCTTCAGTGGCTGAAATCAGAACCTTGGCGGACGTTCGCAGGCGGGCCAGGGATACGGTCATGCGGACCAGGTCCATGGTTCGGCAGCTCAGGCCAGCGGGCGCGGAGCGAGAGATCGTCCATGAACCGGACGGCATCTCCGCCGCCAGCGACACTGTGCCGGAACCATTCGCCCAGATGCCGCAGGTGCCAGAGGTCGGCGGAGGGGAGGCAGCGACTCCCCGTACCGATTTTCAGGAGCGTGTCCAGCGCCTGTTCGAACCAAAGCCGAGCCCGAATGAACGTTGGCGGCCGCGTCCGGAGATCGCCCAGTTTGGGGTGCCGGGTGCGCACGGCGTAAGTCTGTATCGCAGCCAAAGCGCATCGGCAGTGGGAGAGGGATGGCGGCGACGTCTGCCGCGACTGCCAATCATTGGGTCGGCGTGGATCTGGCCGTTGCTGGGGCTGTTCGCGGTCGGGCTGGTTCTCGGGGCGCTCTGGATGCGGACCGAACTATTGGGAACGCAACTCGATCCGGATGAGGCGCTCGCTGGAATTGACCAGCAGATTCTCCAGGCCAGGGAGGCAAGTGCTTCGGCCGATGCCCTTCGCTTCCTTACGGAGGCTCAGGAGCAAATCAATGACGCCGAGAAGGCCGGCGTCGATCCGGAGCTGCTCGATCCGCGCCAGTACACCGTGACGGAGATGGTGGACGCCGAAACCAACGTGATCCGGATGAGCGACGTGCAGCGGCTCGGATCGCTGCCGGAGGAATTCGCCGACACAACGATCCAGGGAGTGGACACCCCGGCTGGCGTGTTCTTCGTGGCGGGGAGTCTCTATCAGTACCGCCCAAGTGAAACCAATGCGGTGCCCGAACTGGTCGAGATCCTGGCACAAGGGGAGCGCATTGGCGATGCCACGGTTGGCGCACTGTGGGGAGTGGCCTTCGACGCCCAGGGACTCTACGCGACCGACGGGGATACGGTATTCATGCTGCCGGTGGAGTCGCAGGAATGGCGAGCGGTTCCGCTCGGCCGGATCAACAACCAGCCCTGGAAGCCCGGGCCACTTGCCGCATTCGACGGGTCGATATACCTGTTGCAGGCGGAGTATCGCCAGATCTACCGATTCTCGATCGCATCCAGCACCGGCACGGCGCAACCGATCGACTGGCTGCTGACCGGCGCCCGCGACAGCGCCGACGACGCAACCGACATCGCGATTGATGGCAACATTTACATGTTGATCGATGACGGCACGATGCAATTGCTGCGGCTCGGTGACCGGAAGGACTCCGTGAAACCCGAATATGTCGGAGACGATCGGGCCGTGTCGCTGGTGGGCAGAAGTGGGACAGGGTACCTGTACCAGGCGGTCATCTCCGACAACGTTGAGGATTCACGGATCGTGGCATTCGATGTGACCGGTGACCATGCCGTGCAACTCAAGTTGCCGATCGGCTATTCGACCGGAGATGCGAACGTCGCCGAGCCATTCGACGGCATTCATGACATCATCGTGGAAGAATCGACCGGAACGATTTACATCATCAATCGGGACGGGATCTGGACCGCTCGGTACTCGTTGCCGGAACTTCCTGACGAACCGGAACCGACAGCGGAACCCAATGGCGACGAAGATACCGAGTCTCAGCCAGGTGCCACTCCAACTGCGGACGAGGAAGCCGAAGGATAACGCGCCGACGAGGGGTTGGCTCTCAGACCAAACGCCCCGGGCTTCCCGTTGGGGAGGCCAGGGGCGTGGCTTTTTTCAGTTCGCCTGGAAGTGGATCAGGAGAAGAAGGCGGCGTTGCGCGCCTTGAACGCGGCGTACTGCTCGGGGAGGTCATCTTCGAAGAAGATCGCTTCGACCGGGCAGACTTCGGCGCAAACACCGCAGTCGATGCACTCGCTCGGGTTGATAAAGTACTGCTCCTCGTCGTCGGTCGAGTGGATACAGTCGACTGGGCAGACCTCGACACAGGACGCGTCCTTGGTGCCAATGCATGGTTGGGCGATGACGTATGCCATTCGCGATGCTCCTTGCCCCGGATGGTTCCCGGGGGCCCTTCAAGGGTGAATGTGCACTTGGCCCGCTGGATTGCTTACGGCGCCCATCGATGACGGACTCGCAGGCACCTGGAGTATACCAATGCCGAATGCCGCACAAAACAAACACAAATCGTCAGGTATCCCGAATTCCTGTTCATAATGACCAGTCTGACCGGTTTCCCTGTTGTGCGATGCTCACGAATGTCACACTGCCTTCGAGACAGCAGGCGTTGTGTCGGCTGTACTGGCTGAATGAGGGATTGTATGAGCGACGGACGAATCGACGACATTCTGGGGATGACCGAAGCCGAATTGTATGGGTACCTGAACGATCTGCTCCACGAGGAGGCGGCAGAAGCCGCGGAGCAGAGTGGAAAGTCGGTTGAGGAAGAACTCGACACGCCGGGCTTCGCGGCAGCCGAAGCAGCGTCCACCTATGCGATCAAGCTCATCCTGGCGAACAATGCTTTCCTGACTCGGCAGCTCCTCGACGCGGGGTTTCTCACAATGGGTGCCACCGAGCCGGATGCAGTCTAGGCTCACGCCGGCAAGACCAGAATACAAAGAGGGCCGACCCATTGGGGCCGGCCCTCTTTATTTCATGGCGAATCCCATGCAGCCTAGCGAATCTTGAGCATCTTCCAGGGATCGGGCATGGCCTCAACCGGAATTTCAATGAGGGTTGGCTCGTTGGCCTTGATGGCTTCGTTGAGTTGCGTCTCGAGTTCGGAGGGATTCGTCGCGCGGCGACCAGCAACGCCAAAAGCTTCGGCCAGTTTGCCGTAGTTCGGGTTGCGGAGGTCGGACGCAATGGTGCGGCCGTTGAACTCAACCGTCTGAATGCGGCGGACGTTTCCATACGCCGAGTCGTTGAAGACCAGGGTGATGCTGGCGATGCCATGCTGCGCCTGGGTGGCCAACTCGTTCAGGGCAAAGCCAAACCCGCCGTCGCCGTTGATCGAGAAGACGACCCGGTCGGGAGCGCCAATCTTCGCACCGAGCGAGGTCGGGAACCCCCAACCGAGGGTGCCCTGATAGCCAGGCGTGAAGTAGGTTCGTGGTTCGTACACGGGGAATCCGACGGACGAGAAGTAGGCAATCTGCGTCATTTCCCCGATGTAGATGCCATCATCGGGGAGCGCATTGCGAATTGCTTTGGTGAACCCGGCCTGTGGCTGGACTTCCCAGATGCGCTCCATCGTGGCGGATTGAAGTTCCGCGAGTTCCTTTTCACGCGAGGCTCGGCTGATGTTGTAGGCAGCCACGCGCTCGGCAAGTGCCGCCAGGCCGGCCTTCGCGTCAGCCTCGATGCCAAGCGTAATTGGTGAGTTTCGACCGAGTTCCTCGGGGTCAATGTCCATCTGAATAACGGTGCGGTTGCCGCGTGGACCCCACGGTTGAGTTGCGGCCTCGAGGAATCGCGTTCCGACGACGAGGATGGCATCGGCTTTGGCGATCTCCTCGCGGACCGAGAGCGTGTTGAGCGCGAACGGGCTGCGAGCGGAGACCGCTCCCTTCCCGTTTTGCGTCATCATCACGGGTGCCTGCAGCAGGTCGACAAGTTGGCGAAGCTCGTTCCAGGCCTCGCCGACGATGATGCCCCCACCGGAAAAGATCAGCGGGTGTTTCGCCTCACCAAGCAAGCGTGCTGCCTGCTCAAGCTTGTCCGGATCACCAGCGAACGGCGCCGGGCGTTCGACGCCAGGAAGCAGGGCAATGTCTTCCTGGGCGAAAAGCGTGTCGGGCGGGACTTCAATTTCGACTGGTCGGATGCGCCCTGACCACATATCGGTGAGGGCTTCGTTCACGAGGCCGGGAATGGCGGCCGGTTCAACAGCGCGGCCGGAGAACTTGGTGACGGAACGGACCATTTCCAACTGATTCGGAATTTCGTGGAGTTGCCCGCGGCCGACGCCGATCAGGTCTGATTGAATCTGGCCCGTAACGCAGAAGACCGGTGAATTGCAGGCATAGGCAGTCGCCAGGGCCGCCGTGGCGTTCAGGAGACCGGGACCGGGCACGACGACGCACGTGCCAACCTTGCCAGTCACCCGGGCATATCCGTCCGCCATGTAGGCCGCAGTTTGCTCGTGCCGTGGATGGATCACCCTGAGCTTGCCGGCAGCCACCGCGTCGTATAGCGCATCGAACGCGCCATCGAGCTGCACACCAGGCAAGGCGAAGATGGTGTCGATGCCCTGATTGATCAAGGAGGCAACGAGGGCCTGCCCTCCGGTCATGGTGCGAGTGGCGAGCGGCGGGGCCTGGGTAACAACCACGTGACGTACTCCGGCATGAAGGCAGCAATGGCTGCATCGATGTAGCAATGACAGGTCGAACCCGTACGGCGATTCAGTCACGACTGGATAGACCGAACAAGATGCGCTGTCCGGAGCATTGTACCCGGCAGACGTCGGCCCATGGCACTGGAACCGAACCGGCTCATGCGTATGCAGGCGAGCAGGTGGAAGCCTTCGCACCGACCGGCATGGTGGGATATCAGCCATGCCGGTCGATTGCGATTGTGAGGTGATGTCGGTACTCAGCGAGATGAAAGTGGTCGCTGCCAGCAGCAGTTGAGCGACATCCGTGATGACTTGCGGTCACTATGCCTCGAGCGGAATCCAGAGTCGGGGACGCTCTTCCGGGGCGGTCATGCCTTCGGTCATCATGACGTAGGTCTTGTGCTCGGCTGTCGATGCGGCAGCGGGATTCCCATCACGGTCGAGGGCGACGATGTTCATTTCGCTGGCGAAGGGGTCATCGAGCTGATTCAGGTCGAGCATTGCCTGCCGGAGGGCTTCTTCCAGCGACAGACCGAAACGCATGAACATCACGACGCTGTGCGCCGTCAGGCAGCGCTGAGCCATTTCGCCTCGACCGGTGCAGGCGGCGGCACCGAATCGGTTATCGGCGTAGTTGCCGGCCCCGATGATGGGCGAGTCTCCCATGCGGCCAGGATACTTCCAGGCCCAGCCCGAGGTACTCACTGCTGCGGCAATGTCTCCGTTTCGGTCGCGGGCAAGAAAGTTCACCGTGCCATG
>JAEZJB010000104.1 GCA_023415845.1 Chloroflexota bacterium
TTCAAGGACCACCTGCTCCTGGACAAGGCCCACGTCCTGTCCGTGAGCTTCCTGCTCGAATCACTCAAGCAGCAGCGCGGTGGCGTCGGCGGCAATGTCGCCTACAGCCTCGCGCTGCTTGGCGTTCCCTGTTCGCTCGTCGGTGCGGTGGGCGAGGACTTCCCTCCTTACGAGCGTGTCCTGACCGAGCTCGGCGTCGACCTCAGCGGCATCGTTCACGTTGAGGGTGACTTCACCTCCAACGCCTACATGAACGCCGATCTCGACGACAATCAGATCGCCTCGTTCTACCCGGGTGCTGGCGGCCAGTCCGGTGAGATCGACATCCGTCCCCACGCTGCCAACACCATGTATGGCCTCGTTGGGGCTGCTGCGCCCGACGCCATGGTCCGCCATGCCGAGCAAATCGTGGAAGCGGGCTCTCGCCTGGTGTTCGACCCTGCTCAGCAAATCGTGATCCTCACTGGCGACCAGCTCAGGCGGGGCATCGAAATTGCCGACATCGTTGTCGGGAACGACTACGAATACGGCATGATGGAGCGCAAGACCGGTCTCACCATCAACGACATCTCTGACCGCGCCCCAATGACGGTCATCACGTATGGCGGTCAGGGCTCCGAAATTCGCACCCAGTCCGAGCGGGTCATGATTCCCATCGCTCCGGCCGAACCGATGGTCGGACCAACCGGCGGTGGTGACGCCTATCGCGCGGGCCTGCTGGCCGGGCTGCTGCTCGAAAAGGAGCTGGCCGTTGCTGGCCGCATCGCGGCATTGGCTGCCACCTATGCCGTCGAGCATCAGGGCACGCAGGAACACACCTACACACCCGACGAGTTCGTCGCCCGCTTCAATCGGGCGTTCCCCGACTTCGCCGGTGCAATAACCGAAACCGAACTCACATCTGCTGCGGCCAGGTCCGCCTGAAACATTGGTAACGCGGCGACCTCGCAAGCGCGAGGCCGAAGAAAAACGTGGGCAGTCGCCCGAGGGAAGGAACTGGCTCGTATGGCCGTCACTGAAACCAGGAATTTCGATATCAAGGACCCGTCTCTCGCAGCTGCGGGGCAACGCCGCATCGAGTGGGCTGCGCGTGACATGCCGGTGCTTCGCCAGATCCGCGATACGTTTGCCGAAACCAGGCCGTTTGAAGGCATTCGGATCGTCGCCTGCGCCCATGTGACGACCGAGACCGCCAACCTTGCCCTCACCCTTCAGGCCGGTGGCGCCGACGCCGTGCTTTGCGCCAGCAACCCGCTCTCCACCCAGGACGATGTAGCCGCCGCGCTCGTCGAAAGCGGCATCCCGGTTTTCGCCATCAAGGGCGAAGATGCCGAGACCTATCATCGGCACATTCACCAGGCCATCGCCCACAAGCCTCACGTCGTGATCGACGATGGCGCCGATGTGGTCACGATCCTCCACAAGGAATACCCCGATCTGCTGCCGGAAATCATCGGCGGCACCGAGGAGACCACCACCGGCGTGATCCGCGAGCGAGCGATGGAAGCTGAGGGCATCCTCCAGTTCCCGATCATCGCCGTCAACGATGCCGACACCAAGCACTTCTTCGATAACCGCTATGGCACCGGCCAGAGCACTATCGACGGCATTCTTCGCGCCACAAACATCCTGCTGGCTGGACGCACTGTCGTCGTCGCTGGCTACGGCTGGTGTGGCAAGGGCATCGCCACCCGCATCCGCGGGATGGGCGCCCAGGTCATCGTCACCGAAGTCGACCCGGTTCGCGCGCTTGAAGCAGCAATGGACGGCTTCCTCGTCGAAACCATGGAAGAAGCTGCCCCGAAGGCCGACCTGGTCGTGACTGCCACTGGCAACATCAACGTTGTCGACAAGCATCACTTCGAGGCGATGAAGGACGGCGCGATCCTCGCCAACTCCGGTCACTTCAACTCCGAGATCAATCTCAAGGCCCTCGAGCAGATGTCCGGGGAAGGTCGCCGCACCCTTCGACCATTCGTCGAGGAGTTCACGTTTGGCGACAAGAGTCTCATCGTTCTGGGCGAAGGTCGTTTGATCAATCTCGCCTCCGCTGAGGGACACCCGGCGAGCGTGATGGACATGAGCTTCGCGAACCAGGCCCTCGGGGCGGAATACATCGTCCGTGAGGGACGTACCCTCGAGAATCGGGTCTACCGTGTGCCAGAGGCCATCGATCGCGAAATCGCCGCGCTCAAACTGCAGGCGATGGGTATCCAGATCGACGAGCTTTCCGCCGAGCAGGACAAGTACCTCCACAGCTGGGAAGGCTAGGCCATAGCCATGGGGCGACGAGTGAGGGGAATTCGCTTTCCTCGTCGCCCAGCTGCCTCTGATCTCGTTTCTATCGAGGGCCAGCGCTGACCGGACCAGGCGGGCCGTCAAGGATTAATGTCGATGACCACCACGTTCGACTCTTCACCGAAGCTTCTGTTCACCTCCGAGTCCGTTACCGAAGGTCACCCCGATAAGGTCTGCGACCAGATCTCCGATGCGGTCCTCGATGCCGTCCTCGCCGAAGATCCAATGGGTCGCGTCGCCTGCGAAACCGCCGTCAAGACCGGTCTCGTCCTCGTCTTCGGTGAAATCACCACCGATGCCTACGTTGACATTGATGCCATAGCCCGCGAGGTCATTCGCGACATCGGATACAACCACAGCGACCACGGCTTCGATGGCAGCACCTGCGGCGTCATCGTCGCGATCAAGGAGCAGAGCCCGGAGATTTCGGCCGGCGTTACACACGCGCTCGAGAACCGCGACGGTGGCACCGATCTGCTCGACGAAACCGGCGCCGGTGACCAGGGCATGATGATCGGGTTCGCCAGCAACGAAACCGAAGAGCTGCTGCCGTTGCCCATCTCGCTCGCCCACAAAATCGCTCGTCGGCTCGCCGAAGCCCGCAAGTCCGGCGAAATTGGCTACCTGCTGCCCGACGGCAAGAGCCAGGTAACGGTTGAGTACTCCTACGGCAAGCCGGTTCGCGTCGACACCGTCGTCGTGTCCACCCAGCACCTCCCGGAAGCCACAAACGACGAGATCACCCGCGACGTCACCGAGCTCGTTGTCAAGCAGGTCGTGCCGGCCGAGTTGATCGATGAGGACACCCGTTTCCTGATCAACCCCAGTGGCCGCTTCGAAATTGGTGGTCCGCTGGCGGACGCCGGCCTCACTGGTCGCAAGATCATCGTCGACACCTACGGCGGCATGGCTCGACACGGCGGCGGCGCCTTCTCTGGCAAGGACGCCACCAAGGTCGACCGCTCGGCGGCCTATGCTGCTCGCTACGTCGCCAAGAATGTCGTCGCTGCCGGCCTCGCCGATCGCTGCGAAATCCAGATCGCCTATGCGATCGGAAAAGCTCACCCCGTCTCCATCATGGTGGAAACGTTCGGGACCGGAAAGGTCGAGGATGCGACCATCGAGCGCCTCGTCCGGGACAACTTCGACCTCCGCCCCGCTGCCATCATTGAGACGCTCGACCTTCGCCGCCCGATCTACCGGCAAACCGCCGCCTACGGGCACTTCGGTCGCAATGATCTCGATCTGCCCTGGGAGCGGACCGACAAGGCTGCTGCAATGGCCGCTGCGGCTGGACTCGCCGAGGCCACGGTTCCGGCCGACTGATCCGCTGTCTCACCAGTCACACTGTGAACTGAACAGGAGCAGCCTCGCCGTTCGGCGAGGCTGCTCCTGTTTTCACTATCGCGACCTTGCAGTGCCTGTGATATAACCCTTCGCAGGCATCCGGGGCTGTCGATAATTTGTTCCGCTCTGTGCTCCGGCGACGATTCTGCCCACGGGAAGCGAGGTCATACCAAGGCATGAAGTTGGTCGTTGCCTTTATTCAGGACTATGACTGCGATCGCTTGCTGCAGTCCATCACAAACGCTGGCCTCTCCGCTACCAAGATCTCCAGCATGGGAGGGTTTCTCCGCACCCGGAACACCACGGTCATGATCGGAGTCGAGAACCACGATTTACCAACCTGTCTTCGCATCCTCGAGCAGTCCTGTCGCTCACGTGAAGAAGTGCAACTGGATCCGTCAGTGTCGGTCTATGCCGAATGGTATGCGGCGGGCGTCCACGAAGTCACGATCGGCGGAGCGGTTGTGTTCGTCCTCAATGTGGACAGGTTTCTTCGCATGCCTGCCACGATCGATGAACCAGTCACGGCTTCAATCAGCGGACGCTGAGTGCGATTCAGTTCACAACTCGTGCACGCAACAAGGCCCGGAGACGGAATCGTCTCCGGGCCTTGTTGTTCAACTGCTAAACGGCGAGGGCGTACTCTGGCGTCGCATACCTGAGATCTTCCGGCAACATCGGTGCCAGCATCTGCTGCGCTGCCATCACGTGCGAACAGGTCTCGAGCGCGTGCGCCTCGAATGTGTGACAGGTGCAGTGCCACCCGTGATCGTCGAGGCTTACCTCATAGTCATCGTGCGAGCCATGGAACGTCGCTTTGAACGACGAGATTTTCATTCGTTCCGGCTCCGATGCATACCGGTGCGCCTTGTCGATCTTGCCAATCATGCCCGAATTCATGTGCCTGGCTCCTTTGATGGCGGTAACACACCCTGTCATGCGGGAAACGTCCCGTCTCCCTTCAAGCTTGCGTGGGCGACGCTCCTCCTCTCTGGTCGAGTGGTCGCGTGAAATCAGTAATTCGCTCGAAAACAAAAAGCACCGTCGAGCAATGCTCGGCCGGTGGTGCCACGCGTATTGGGTTTGCCTTGCTGTGGCTCATCGCACGCCTCCTTGGCTGGTGCTGCGAGTTCACGTGCGGGGCATCAAATGTTGGCCGCAGTATAGCAATCCCTTGTGTACGGACGTCAACCCCATGTGATCCAGTTCACCACGCGGATGCCAGTCACGTCTGCCCCGAAGGTGCGTCTGCCAGAAAGAAGAGGCCCCGGTAGCAAGGTACCGGGGCCTCAATCCTTTGACGTCAATCCGTCCAGCAGGACTACATCTCTTCCCGCTCGTCGTCGTCGTTCACAATCGCGTCGCCAACGTATTCGCTGGCGTCGGTGTCATCATCATCGTCATGATCCGGTTCGGTGTCCGAATCTTCCTCGTCCTCGATCTCATCGTCGTCTTCACCGAAGATGAAATCGCCTTCCTCACGCTGGAACAGGAG
>JAEZJB010000149.1 GCA_023415845.1 Chloroflexota bacterium
GTGCGTGACGTAGGCCGCGCAATGGGCCTGTCTTTCGCCGACACGGATCGAGTGGCAAAGCTCATCCCGACTGATCCCAAGATGACGATCGACCTTGCACTGGAGACGGTGCCCGAACTCAACAAGCTGCTCGAGCAGGAGCAGCCTCTCCGAGAGCTGGTGGATTTTGCTCGCAAGGTGGAGGGGCTGGCGCGCCACTCATCCACCCACGCTGCCGGGGTGGTCATCTCGCGTGACCCGCTGATGGAGCATGTGCCGCTCCAGAGGGCGGGAGGCAAGAGCGAAGGTGAAGTGACTACGCAGTACCCAATGGCCCAACTCGAGGGCATCGGGTTGCTGAAGATGGACTTCCTGGGTCTGAAAACGCTGACCGTGATGCGGAAAGCGCTCGACCTGATCAATGCGGCTGGACACAACATATCCCTGCAGGACATTCCGCTGGACGATCCGGAGGCAATGGCCGGGTTGCAGCGCGGTGAAACGGCCGGGGTGTTCCAGTTGGAAGGCGGCATGACCACGCGGATGACGGTGGACGTAGCGCCCAACTCGTTCGACGACATCGTGGCGCTCTCTGCTCTGATCCGGCCAGGACCTATGCAAATGGCGCCGGACTACATTGCGCGAAAGCACGGTCGGGCAGAACTCCAGTACATGCACCCGTTGATGGAGCCGATCCTCAAGGAGACACAGGGGGTTCCGCTCTACCAGGAACAGGTGATGCAGATCGCCAACACCCTGGCAGGGTTCTCGATGGCTGAGTCTGACGGCCTGCGCAAGGCGATGGGCAAGAAGCTGCCGGAGGAGATGGCCAAGTACAAGAATCGTTTCATCGAGGGCTGCGCAGGGAACGACATCGACCGGAAGCTGGCAAGCGACATCTACGAGATGATCGAACGCTTCGCCGGCTATGGATTCCCCAAGGCTCACAGTGCGGCTTACGGTGTCATCACCGCCCAGACGGCATACCTCAAGGCCCGGTTCCCGGTGCAGTTCATGGCTGCGCTGATGTCCACGGAAATCGGGCTGACCGACAAGACGGTGTTCAACGTGACGGAGTGTCGGCGGGCGGGTATTCCGTTGTTGCCGCCCTGTGTGAACAGGAGTGGCGCCGAGTTCACCGTGGAAGATGTGGACGGCAAACTCGGCATTCGGTTTGGACTGTGTGCGGTCAAGAACGTGGGGGTGGGAGCGGTCGAGAGCATAATCGCCAGTCGAGCCGAATCTCCGGACGAGACGTTCACCAACCTCCAGGACTTCTGCGATGCCGTGGACTGGTCGGCTGTCAACAAGCGGGCGATTGAAAGCCTGGTGAAAGCCGGAGCGCTTGACAGATTTGGTGAACGGGCGGCGGTCATTGCGTCAATTGACACGCTGATTGCTGCGGCCCAGCAACGGCAGAAGGCGTCGGCCAGAGGGCAAATGGACCTGTTTGGAGCGCTGACCGTTGAGTCGACCACTGCGGCGAGCGGGGCTTTGGCCAACGTGCCGCCGGCAGAGGGGCGCCAGCTGCTGGCCTGGGAAAAGGAATTTCTCGGACTTTACCTCACGTCCCACCCACTCATGGATTTGACCGGCCACGGGGCACCAGATGGATATCTCCAGGTCGCAGACGTCGAAGGCCGGGGTCCTGGGTCGAAGGTGCGTCTCCTTGGCATGGTGACGACGGTGCGCAGGATCGCGACCAAATCGAATCGCACGATGGCCGTGATGGAAGTCGAGGACCTGACGGGCACGATCGAGGTGGTGGCCTTTCCGGATGCCTACGAGCAGCACAGCGAATTCATCCGAGAGGACGCCATTCTTGATGTCACCGCCAAGATTGACGAGCGTGGTGACAATCTTCAGTTGATTCTGGAATCGCTGACATCGGACCTGCCGGTGGCGAAACACCCGGAACCCATGATGCCGACGGTCATCATTCGGCTGCGCAGTTCGGATGACCTCTGGCAGGATATTCGTCTCATGCAGTCGATCGATGAAGTGCTGCGGCGGCATGAAGGAGACCTGCAAATCCAGGTTGAGTTGGCGATCGGCGAAGACCGCCACGTATTTGCCAGTCGATCGCGGAAGGTGGAGTGGAGCAAGGATTTGCAGTCAGAGCTGACGCGAGTGATGGGCGCGCTGGGTACCTGCGAGCTTATAGAGCCAGAGCTCATGGTGACTGACGAGTCGCTGCTGGCTGTCGCCTAGCGATCGGCCGGGCGGGACTCGAGTCGAGTCCCGCCCGGCTGAGGTTCGGAGATCCGCTGGCAAGCGATAAGCGGCGGGTGTCAAGCTCCTTCAGGCATCGGGTGAGACCCACGGTAACGCAACATATCCCATCGAGGTCCGGAAGATATGCACTGGGTTTACACAAACCTGTCGGCAGCTCTGCGTCGGCGACGTCAGACGACAGGTGGGCGGACGACAGCCACTTGATCCAGGAACGGACACGTTCATCATAAAGTCGAGGCAGGTCCGCTCCTACATGTTGCGATACCACATCGGAGGAACCGGGCTCGGCCGTTGTATCAGGCTTCGACCTGGCGACGGATGGCCCTGATCACTGGTCCGGGATCTTCGCCGGTAAGGAAAAGCACGACATCATCCGGTCGTGCTGACTTCAGCGCGCGGTTGATGGCTCGACGCTCGGTCGGAAGGTACGCGAAGAGGGGAGGGTAGTCGTTGGCCGCGATGCCTCTGCGGAAGGCTTCGACCCTCTCGGGCGAGGGGTTCGAATGCAGGATGACGGCCCCGGATTGCCTGCCTAGAATCCGGCCCACTTCACCAATCACCGAAGGAGCGAAACCGTCGAGGTTGCCGACCACCGATATCTGCCGACGCTTGTGACCCGGATTTACCGAGCGGACCAGATGCTTAAGATGGGCCGGGTGAGTAACGCGGTCCACGACGGCCGCGAAGCTGCGGACTTGATAGGTATTGAACGAGCCGGGAAGAATCGAATCTTCGATCTCGAACGATCGAAGCGTATCAGAGATGGTTCCCTGATCGATACCGACTGCCATGGCCAGGCCGACAGCAGACATCGCGGCGGAGGTCAGAAACGGCGAGGCACCAAAGCGTGTAAATGGAATCGCGGAGACGGCGTGGATCGAACTGGAATCAGTTCGCGTACCCACCTTGATCGACTTTTCCTCGAGCCAGATTCCCGAGCCACCGTTCTCAAGGTGTCGTCGCAGGCCTGGGGTATCTGGAGAAAGTGACGTAACGATCGAATCGCACGCCGAATCTGCGGCGGCGTCGATCAGTGGGAATTCGTCTCCGCAGACTACCTGCATGCCCTGGGGGTGCACCGCTGCCATGGTTCGCATGGTTCCCTTGATGGCGGCTTCATGTGCTTCGTCGCTCCCACCGAACAAGTTGGTGATTCCGACCAGTGGGTACGACGATGCAGGCAGACCGACGGTATTGATCAGCGACCAGTGAAGTTCCTGGATTGCCACATCAATGGATGATTCGGCCAGGCGATTCAGGGCCATCGACCAGCCGCTGATCTCGCCGCGTTGCCGTCGGTTCCGAACTTCAACGCCGAGATCGGTCCAGGTTGCTGTACGGAGTCCAGCGCGCTGCAGTATGGCATCAAGCAGACGGACCACCGTGCTCTTTCCACGGTCGCCAGCGATGCTGATGACCGGGAGCAGGCCCAGGCTAAAGGCGTGCTTTTGCCATGCCCGAAAGCTGGGTGGACACCATGGAGGTCGTGATTCCGTCAATTCACCGAATTGAATGGTCATCGCAATACGATCAAGGTTCAGTGCCCAGTCCCAGTTCGGAGCGGAGCACCGGCAACAACTGACGCAGAGCATTTCCGCGATGGCTGATCCGGCCCTTTTCCTCTGACGTCAACTCGGCCATTGTCTGGCCATTCGGGAGCGTGAAAATGGAATCGTACCCGAATCCGTTGGTTCCGCGTTCCTCGAATCCAATTGACCCTTCGCAGACTCCCTCAACGACATGCTCTCGCCCGTCAGTGCCGATCATCACGATGGCGGCAATGAAGCGGGCTGAGCGCTCGTCTGGTTGCACGCCGCCCATCTCCTGCAGTACCTGCGCTCGATTCGCGGCGTCGTCAGGTGGCTCGCCGGCATAGCGGGCGGACCATACGCCCGGTCGACCGGAAAGGGCGTCAATCACCAGGCCCGAATCGTCGGCGAGCGTGACTTCGCCAGTGTGACGATGGAGGAATCGAGCCTTGATGGCTGCGTTGCCGGTGAACGTGTCTTCTGTCTCCTCCGGTGAGTCGAGCCCAAGATCTCCCATCGTTACGATCTGTACGGTGTCACCGAGAAGGTCGCGGAACTCGCGAACCTTTCCGGGATTATTCGAGGCGATGATCAGCCGAGGCGTGTTACTCATGTGTGGGACTGGCTCCAAAAGAGGTGGTTGGCGTTGGCGGTCGTACGCGAGGCGACTTCCTCCACATCCGTCTCGAACAGGTCGGCAACGGAGCGGGCGATGAAGGGAATGGATTCAGGGGTGTTGCGCCGATGTTTGAACCCGTTGGGAACGAGATAGGGCGAATCCGTCTCGAGCACGATGCGGTCGAGTCCGATGGTCGCGATATGGCGGCGAAGCTGGTCTGATTTCCGGCGTGTTGCGAGACCCCCAACTCCGATATAGGCGTCACGATCGTTGATCCATTCTGTGAGAGCTGAGGAACCATCGAAGCTGTGAAACAGGAGGCGGGGGAGCGCGGGCTGGGCGTCGAGCGTTTGGAGTACGAGCTCCTCTGCGTCCCGCATGTGGATCGCGACAGGCAGGTCGAACTCGCGGGCGAGTGCCAGTTGTCTAACGAACGCCTCAATCTGCTGATCGACGTTGGTCTCACCCCGGTAAAAGTCGAGACCTATTTCCCCGACCGCTACTGGTCGATACATCTCGATCAGATTGCGGAGGTCCCGCTCGACATCTGGTGACCATTCGGCAGCGTGTCCAGGATGCACACCGAGCACGAATGACATGCCATCGAAGCGAGTGGAGAGACGGATCGAATCAAGCCATCGCTCAGGGGCATAGCCGACGTTGATCCATCTCGTCACTCCATCCGCAGAAGCACGTTCGAGCACCTGGGGAAGATCTTCTGCAAAGTCGTCGCCATCGAGGTGACAATGGGTGTCTACATACCTGATCTCGGGCGACGACTTTGCAGACATGGGTTTCCTATTTCACGGTGACGCTCTTGGCGAGATTTCTCGGGTAGTCCGGGTCCAGGTTTCGCTCGAGGGCGAGACTTAGCGCCAGCGACTGCGCCACGTACACCTCGACGATGGCGAGCGGAGGTCCATCGAGAGGGACCTCCAGCCGAATGTCGGCAACTTCCTCGAAGCCAGGACCAACTCCGATAGTGTACCCACCCCGGCTCCGGACTTCCTGCGCAGAAGAGGCAGTGTCGCGGGCCTGAAGATGGTCTGTTGTGAACAGGAGGCACGGGCTACCGGGCTCGATCAGGGCAATCGCGCCGTGTTTGAGCTCACCGGCAGCAAACGCCTCGGCATGGATGTAGCTGGATTCCTTGATCTTCAACGCCGCTTCCTGGGCAACGGCAAATCCGTCTCCTCGGCCAATCACGTAGGCGTGCTGACTGCGGGAGATGGCGTCGGTGGCCGCGCCTAGGAAGTTCTGAAAATCATCGCTGGTGGAGAGCTCTTCAATCCCGTGTGCAGCAGTCTGAAGGGCAGAGATGGATGATTCGGATTTACCGCCGACGCAGAATGCGGTGGAGAGCATGCGACCGAGCATCGCAGTCATGGATTTGGTTGCCAGGACGGATCGCTCCCGGCCGGCGCCAAGTGGCACCACAAGGTCGGCGAAACGGGCAGCGCTGGAGTGCTCCACATTGGTGATAGCGGCCACGGTGGCTCCGGCGCTGCGTCCCATGGTCATTGCTTCCAGCACATCCGCAGTTTCGCCGCTCTGTGTGACGGCGCAGACAAGTGTTCGCGGTCCGAGGAATGATCGGTGATCGGCCATCTCCGATGCCTGAACCGCGAGAGCGGGGCGGGATGCGAGCCGACCCAGCCATGCGGCGCCAAGCCTGGAGGCGAAGAAGGCGGATCCACAGCCGGTGAACAGGACCGTGTCCGATTGCTCGATCAATGCGGAGAGTTCTTCGACGCCTGTGTTGTTGGTGGACAGCCAGCGAAGCACGTGCGGTTGCTCCGACATCTCCTTCGCCATAAAGGTGGAGTGCGGCCCCAGTTCGTCGGCAGAAACGTCCGGGACAGGGAACGGGTCTGGCAGGGGGATGCTGATCCCATCGAACGAAATGGCGCGGATCTCGTCCTCGGTCAATTCGATCACGGCTTCACGCGGTGCCACGATCATGGTGGTCGCCCTGCCGGCGAGCGCAAACGGGTCGGATGAGATACACGTGCCCTGGTCGCCGATGCCAATAACCAACGGTGACACATTCATTGCGGCGACAATAACTTCGGATTGCTGGTCAATGGCGACGATTGCGTTCTGGCCTTCAAGCAGGGGAAATACCCGCCGAAGCGCCTCGCCGATCGAATGCCCACGGCGGACCTCCAGACCAAGCAGGTGGGCGACCACTTCGGAATCGGTCTGGGATTTGAAGCGGACCGCGGTGGGCAGGAGCGTGCGCAGAGACGTGGCGTTTTCGATGATGCCGTTGTGAACGATGGCTACCCGGCCGTCACTGTCAAAGTGCGGATGCGCGTTGTCCTCTGTCACCCCGCCGTGGGTTGCCCAGCGAGTGTGACCCACCGCGATGCGCGACACTGCTTCAAAAGCGAACGTACCGGGGACCTTCCCGGTTTGCTTGACTGTCCGCAGTGAGTCGCCTTCGCGCCAGACCATGCCCCAGGAATCGTAGCCCCTGTACTCGAGGCTCTTGAGCGCGACGCCAACCGATCGCGGAACGCTTTGTTCGGTTCCGACGAATCCAAACACTCCACACATGCAGCAATCTCCAGCCGCGGGTTCGCCGCGACAATGGTGAGCTCCGGGCGGACCACGGGAAAGACACCGAGCGCGAGATCAGCGCACGGAGTCGTAGCGAGCGAATTGCCCGATTCACATTCAATTTCGCTGGAAGAGGGGGGAGGAGTCGTCGGACTGAGTACCACCTGCGTGCCCGATTGTCGATTCGTCACCGAATCGGTTTGCTGGCATCGCTTACGACTGTGGCAGCCGGGGAACCATCCGCCGAAGAGTTCGATCGGTTCCCGCCTCGTCAACTCGATCTCCAGTCGAGTCCTGGCGCTACGTAGTTGGCTCCACCTGAAATCCACTTCCTGCGTTTATGGTACGTTCACTATTCCATCGTGGCAACATGAACTAGCCAGTGGTGGCCCCTCAGTTCTATTTGGTTCGTTCCCGGAAGGCGGCAATCGCGCAATTCCTCTGCCTGAATCGCTCCGCTGTGAGCGTGTTCGCCCGTCCATCTTTTCGCTCGTATACTTCCATATACAGGCGCGTTCGGTTGCCGCGCCGACATCCCCGCAACCGGCCCAGCAGCACAGGAGCACAAGGATGATCGAGCGGTACACGCGTCCCGAGATGGGCGCGATCTGGACCGACGAGGCCAAAATCCATCATTGGCTGGCGGTAGAAATTGCGGTATGCGAGGCGTGGGCGCGACGAGGCAGGATCCCGCCTGAGTCGATGGTCAAGATTCGCCGGGCCACATGCGACCTCGACCGAATGCGCGAAATTGAAAAGGAAACCGACCACGACCTGATCTCATTCCTGCGGGCGATGGGAGAGAGTGTTGGAGAAGACGCTCGATTCATTCACCTTGGTTTGACATCGTCAGATGTGGTCGATACCGGGCTGGCGATGCAGGCACGGGACGCGGGTCTTCTTCTGCTGGCGGGACTCAACCACCTGATCGAGGTGGTTGGCCGAAAAGCCCTCGAGCACAAGCGAACGCTCACCATTGGACGTTCGCATGGCATGCACGCAGAGCCCACAACGTTCGGCCTCAAACTCGCCGTCTGGTACGCCGAACTTCAGCGGCACGTGCCTCGGCTGCAAATGGCGATCGATGACATCGCTGTCGGGCAGATGTCTGGCGCAGTAGGCACTCATGCGCACATTCCGCCAGATCTGGAAGAAGAGGTGTGCGCCGAACTTGGACTGGGTGTCGAGGCGGCATCGAATCAGGTTGTGCAGCGAGACCGGCACGCCTTCTTCCTCTCGGTGCTGGCGGGCATCGCGGCGACACTGGAGAAAATGACGGTCGAAATTCGACACCTTCAGCGGAGCGAAGTCGCTGAGGCGGAGGAGTTTTTCGGAGAGGGCAACCAGGGGTCGTCCGCCATGCCGCACAAGCGGAATCCTCACCAGTCAGAGCGGATCGCCGGACTGGCCCGGCTGGTTCGCAATTATGCGGGAGTCGGTTTCGAGAACGTTCCACTCTGGCACGAGCGTGACATCAGCCATAGCTCGGCTGAACGAGTGATCTTTCCTGATGCCTGTATTGTGCTCGACTACATGATCCATGAGGTTGCCGAGCTCGTGGACGAACTGGTGGTCTACCCGGAACGGATGTTGCGCAATCTCGAATCCACTGGCGGCCTGATCTACTCTCAGCGCGTACTCCTGGCGCTGGTCGATGCGGGCATGGATCGACAAGTGGCTTACAAGTTGATTCAGCGCCATGCGCACGCCGGGATGGATGAAGGCGTCAGATTTCGGGACGTAATCGCCGCCGATCCTGAGGTCCAGGCCAGGCTTTCACCAGAGTTGCTGGACGAACTCTTCGATCCCTGGCAGCAACTGAAGCACCTGGACGCCATGTTTGAGCGAGTGGGATTGCTGGAGACCGCGGATGTTGCCTGATCCGGCACAGGGAAACGCATTGCAGGTGGCGATCGACCAACTCCCGTTTCCAGCCTTTCGCCGGGGCAAGGTTCGAGATGTCTTCGACCTTGGTGATCGCCTGCTGCTGATCGCGACAGATCGATTGTCAGCGTTCGACGTGGTCTTGCCTACCGCTATTCCCGGCAAGGGAGTGATGCTGACAGATATCTCGAACGGCTGGTTCGAGCGAACGGCTGGCATCATACCCAACCATCTGGTCAACGACCCTCTCGATTCACTGGGGCTCCCAGATGATGTGGTTGCCAGGATTAGTGGCCGCTCGGTCATTGCGCGGAAGGCAGAACGGATCGATATCGAATGCGTGGTGCGGGGCAATCTCGCCGGCTCGGGCTGGAAAGAGTACCTGGCTACCGGCACTCTGGCGGGCGAACCACTTCCCGACGGACTGCGGCTTGGAGATCAGTTGCCTGAGCCACGATTCACGCCGGCGATCAAGAATGACACCGGACATGACCAGAACATTTCGCGCGGAGAGCTCGCCAATCTGATCGGGGAAGAGCTCTCCAGCCGACTCGAAGACGTCAGTATCGAGTTGTTCGAGTTTGCGCGCGAGGTGGCGCGACACGCCGGATTCCTCCTGGCCGACACCAAGTTCGAATTCGGCATGATCGACGGATCTCTCACCCTGATCGATGAGGCACTGACCCCCGACAGCTCCCGCTACTGGGATGCTGCCGCATGGCAACCTGGCACGGAGCCACCGAGTTTTGACAAGCAGATCATTCGCGATTGGCTGGAGCGGTCGGGCTGGAACAAGCAGCCACCTGGCCCCGAGATACCGGCAGAAATTGTGAGCATGGCAGCGGATCGTTACCGTCAGGTACGGGATCGTCTGGCGGCGGTGAATGAGGACGGGACGGAATGAGCGAGACTGAAACACTTCGGCGCTGGATTATTGAAGCGGAGGTCATGCCAAAGCAGGGCGTCAACGACCCTCAGGGTGAGGCTGTTCTATCCGGACTTCGCGCGCTGGCGTTCGATGACACCCAGCGGGTGCGAGTCGGCAAGTTGATCCGGGTAGAAGTGACTGCGCCTAATGAGGACGCTGCCATTGCCGAGGGTACCCGGATGTGCGAGCAACTCCTTGCCAATCCGGTGATTGAAGAATTCGTTGTCTCTGCGGCCGCGATTGGATAGCGTTCATGTCGACGACATTTACAGCTGGCGTCATTTCCTTTCCGGGGAGCAACGGTGACCATGATGCCCTCAGTGCGCTTGAGCGTGATCTGGGGGTCGAGGTGCGAAAGGTCGATTATCGGGAGACCGATCTGGACGGCTTTGACGCCATTGTGTTGCCAGGCGGGTTTTCCTACGGTGACGCCCTGCGCTGCGGAGCGATCGCCCGGTTCTCTCCGGTGATGGAGCCACTGCGAGAGTTTGCAGATGCGGGACTGCCAGTGCTGGGCATCTGTAACGGATTCCAGATTCTCTGCGAAGCCCACTTGCTGCCGGGTGCCCTCTTGCGAAATCGGACGCTGAAATTCCACTGCCACTGGACCCACATCCGGGTCGAGAGCGATCGTTCGCCGTGGACTGCCGAACTCGAGATCGGTGATGTTCTGTGCCTGCCGGTGGCACATGGGGAGGGAGCGTATTTTGCGAGCTCTGACCTGGTGTCCGAACTCGAAGAGCGAGGTCAGATCATCGCAAGGTACTGCGAATCTGATGGGGCGGTGACACAAGCGGCAAACGCCAACGGTTCGGTGGGCAACATCGCGGCCGTGTCGAACGAGGCTGGGAATGTGGTCGGGTTGATGCCGCACCCTGAGCGAGCCACGAACGATCTCGTCGGCGGCACGGATGGGCTCCGGCTGCTGCGCGGCGTCCTGGCACGGCGAGGTGTGGCAGGAGCTTCGGCCGACTAACCTATTGACCATCAACCAGGGGATTGTCATGTCACTCGAACGCTACGAGGAACTTCGCGGCCGCCTGGCCACCGTGTCCGATCTTTCAGGTGCGCTCTCGTTGCTGGGATGGGACCAGCAGACGAAGATGCCTGCGACCGGTGCGGCTGGCCGTTCAGATGCCACGGCGACGCTGACACGTCTGCTGGACGAGGCCTTTTCCGATCCGGAACTTGGAAACTTGTTGGAAGAGCTTGTCCCCTGGGCCGAGCAGCTTCCCTACGATTCCGATGAAGCCTCGATCGTGCGCGTCACCTTACGCGAATACCGGCAGAACCTCCTCGTTCCCACGTCCCTTAAGGTGGCGATGAGTGAGGCGCGCAGTGAGGGATTCGTGAAGTGGATGGAGGCCCGGGAAGCGTCTGACTTCTCGATTCTTCAACCGACACTCGAGCGCATTGTGGATCTGCATCGCCAGGCGATCGTAAAGGTACGGTCTGGTGATGACTCCTTTGCCGAAGACTACGACGTGCTCGTCAATGACTATGAGCCTGGGCTCAAGTCGACCGAGATCGCGCGCGTATTTGCCGAGGTGAAGGCAGCGACGGTGCCTCTGGTGGCGAAGGTGAATGCCAATGCGGACAAGGTGTCCGATGCGGTCGTGCACGGACACTTCTCCCTCGCTGTTCAGCAGGCCAACGTGCGCTCGCTCGCTGAACGGCTTGGCTTTA
>JAEZJB010000179.1 GCA_023415845.1 Chloroflexota bacterium
CTCACCAAAGTCGTCATACGTTCGCTGGATACGGGCAATCTCGATGATGTCGATGCCGACAGCGATCGCGCCTTCTCGTTCGGGATCGAACTCCGGGCGATACCAACCATCGCCTTCCCGCTCTTCCAGCACAGGTTCTGACCAGGGTGGACGCTTCGGGCGGTGCGCGGTCATGCCTTCACCTCCGTCATGAAAACGGGCATCGCGGCCCGACCTCGCGAACCGGTCGGCAGGTATCGGGCGTCGAACTCGGCCAGCGCGCTAGCGAACGTGCCCGCCTCAAGTGCGGACCGAATCGCTTCCATCTGGCGGGCCAGGAATCGCAGGTTGTGGAGCGAGGCGAGGCGCATGCCAAAGATTTCACCGGCCCTGAAGAGGTGATGCACATAGGCGGCGGTGAATCGGGTGCAGGCGTCGCAGTCGCACGTTTCGTCAATTGGAACGTGTTCGTTTTTGAAGCGGGCGTTGGTGATCGTGATTCGGCCACTGGGCGTGAACAGTGCTCCATTGCGAGCGGCTCGAGTCGGCAGCACGCAGTCGAACATATCGATGCCACGGGCAACACCGTGCCACAGGTCCTCCGGTGATCCGACGCCCATCAGGTAGCGCGGCTTGTTCCGCGGAAGCTCTGGCGTCGACACCTCGAGCATCTCGGCCATCACTGGCTTCGGTTCGCCAACGCTCAGGCCGCCCACCGCGCATCCGGCAACCTCCAGTGACGACACCTGGCGGGCGCTCCGAATCCGCAGGTCGGCATCCATGCCGCCCTGCTGGATGCCGAAGAGCACCGAGCGACTCTCCTCGCCGCCCTGCACTCGATAGGCTTTCACGGCGCGCTCCAGCCACCGCGCGCTCCGCTCGGTAGCGTCTTCGATGGCATAGCGTTCGGCGGGCAGGCCCAGCACGTGATCGAGCTGCATCATGATGTCCGAGCCGTAGCCGAGTTGCAGGTCAATCACCGACTCCGGCGTCATCGTCCACCGCGAGCCATCGATGTGGGAGGCAAACGTGACGCCTTCCTCCGTGACCTTGTTGTTTGCCGCGAGGCTGAATACCTGAAACCCTCCGCTGTCGGTCAGGATCGGACCATGCCAGTCCATGAAGCGATGGAGACCACCTGCGGCCCGGATGATGTCCACCCCCGGCCGCAACATCAGGTGGTAGGTGTTGGACAGGATGATCTGGGCACCAGTTTGGCGGACTTCGCGCGGGTCGAGCGTCTTCACCGTCGCTTGCGTGCCGACGGGCATGAACACCGGAGTCTGGATCAGCCCCCTGGTGGTGGTGATCTGGCCGCGGCGCGCCAGTGTCGCCGGATCTTCGATCAGCAGGTCGAACCGAAACCGGCCACTCAGCGCCTCACTGGAGGCGAGCACCGGTGTGTCCGGCGCCAGCGGCGTCAATCTGGATTGAGCGGAGGAAACCGTCATCGCTATCGCTAAACCGAAGCGCGAGCGTATCCGGCGGATCGGCGCCGCTGTCGAGCCCGGGCGAGCGCGTCATCGGCAGGACCTGCTGCCTTCGCAGCTGCCACCGCAACGTCCTCCGACTCGGTCGCGATCATGTCCGCAACCCGTGGCGTTGGATCCGCGATCACCGATGGGACCGCCTTGCGGTTGCGCTTCGGCCGCTCGATCGGCTTCGGCTCGTACAGGAAGACGTCGGCCGTCGGGTCTTCGCGTGTGGCAACCGGGGTCGCCGGCTTCCGCGACGCGGTCGAGGTGGACGTCGATGTTGTCTTGGCGGTGGTGGTCGATCCGGCCTTGCTGCCCGCCTTGTTGGTGGATGTCGACGAGGACTTGGTCGAACTGGTCGACGATTTGGAAGTGGTGGTCGACTTGCTGCCAGTGGACGTCTTCGTGCCGGAGGTCTTCGCTCCAGTCGTCGATTTGGTGCCGGTCGTGGAGCGGGTGTTCTTGATCCCCAGATCCTTCTTGACGCTGTTCGTTACGGAACTGACTTCCTTGGACATCCCACCCAGTTCGGCAGCCAGACCGCCGGTGGCGTCCCGCGCCTCGGCGATGGTCTTCTCAAATTCGCCACTCAGTTCGGCCGACATTCGGCGGAAGTCCCGGACCAGTTTTCCCGCCTGCCCCATCACTTCGGGAAGTTTGCCGGGCCCGAAGACCAGCAATGCGATCACCGCAATGATCATCATCTCCTGAGGGCCGATTCCCATAACATTCATGTGGCGTTTCCTGGCTCATCGATCGTGAGGGTGGCTGGGACGATGCGTCGCCTGCTACGGTGCCTCCACCCACCATGGCACAATGCTCCCTGCAGTATACGGCGGTTTACGCGCCGCCTGTCGCATTCCAGCCAGCCTGTTGGGCGGATTCAAACCGCATTGACAGCGCCCGGAGCGATCATGCAGCGACTGTTCTCCCTCTTCTCCCGGCGGGAAGATCCCGTCCCTGAGGAATCTCCAGACATGGCATCTGCCTCTTCCACCCGGCTGATCGTCGGGTTGGGCAACCCCGGTTCCAAATACGCCAACACTCGCCACAATGCCGGCTTCTTTGTCATCGACGAACTGGCGCGAAGGCTTGGTGCGCCAGAGTCGCGCAAGCGGTTCCGCGGCGAGGTATCCGAGGTGCGGTTTGCCGATGGCAAGCTGGTGCTGATCGAGCCCCAGACCTACATGAACGACAGCGGAATCACCGTTCGTGAGGCTGTTCAGTGGTACAAGCCGTCCCTCGACCATGTGCTGGTCGTTGTTGACGACCTCGATCTCCCGTTCGGGCAGCTCCGCCTCCGCGCCAAAGGCAGTGCCGGCGGTCACAACGGCTTGAAGTCGATCATCCAGCACCTTGGAACCACCGAGTTTCCGCGGCTGCGAATCGGTATCGGCCGCGGCCGAAGTGCCACGGTCTCGCACGTGCTCTCCCGGTTCGCGCCGGACGAGGAAGCCGAGTTGCCCAGGGTGATTGAGCGCGCTGCCGAAATTGCTGAAATGTGGGCGCAACGCGGAGCCCTTGACACGATGAATCTCGCCAACGACCCGGCCAACCAACCGCTCGCGGTCCGGGTCGCAACATCCACATCGGAGGCCAACCAGTGACAACCGAGGCTGTTTCGACGATTGGTGTGGTCGGTGCCGGGACCATGGGCGCCGGTATCGCCCAGGTAGCTGCCCACTCCGGCTTCGATGTCGTGCTCGTGGACCAGGCGGCGCCGTGGCTCGATCGTGGGCTTGAGACGATTACCGCGAGCCTCGATCGGTTGGTGTCAAAGGAAAGGCTGACCGCAGATGAGCGGGATGCCGTGCTCGGCCGGATCGAAGGCGCCACCGATATCGGCTACCTGGCGGGTTGTGATCTTGTCATCGAGGCGGTCACGGAATCGTTCCCCACCAAGGCTGAAGTCTTTCGCGAGGTGGAGTCCGTCGTCGATCCCGAGACGTTGTTGGCGACCAACACCTCGTCGATTTCTATCTCGGCCATCGGCGGCGTGCTCGAGTCGCCAGACCGCCTCGTTGGTATGCACTTCTTCAACCCGGTGCCGGTGCTGGCGCTGGTCGAGGTGATCCGGGGCATTCGCACCTCCGATAGCACTGTCGCCGCGGTCACGGATGTTGCCCGGTCCATGGGCAAGACCCCGATCGAGATCAAGGATTCGGCCGGTTTTGCCGTCAACCGCCTCCTGATCCCGATGATCAATGAGGCAGTCACCATGGTCGACGAGGGCGTCGCCTCGGTCGACGATATCGACGTTGCAATGACGCTCGGGGCTTCGCACCCCATGGGGCCGCTGGCATTGGCCGACCTCATCGGGCTCGATGTCTGCCTGAGCATCATGGAAGTGCTGCACGCGGATCTTGGGGAAAACTATCGCCCGGCGTCGCTCTTGCGGCGAATGGTCGCCAGCGGACAACTGGGCCGCAAGTCGGGCCAGGGCTTCCACACCTACGAAAGGACGTGAGCAATGGACCAGACGTCATTTCCCCAACGAACGATCCGCGTCCTTGTTGCCAAGCCCGGACTCGACGGGCACGATCGCGGAGCAAAGGTACTCGTACGAGCGTTTCGCGACGCCGGGTTTGAGGTCGTCTACACGGGACTGTTTCAGACGCCCGAGATGATCGCCAATGCCGCCCTCCAGGAGGATGTCGATGTCGTCGGGCTTTCCATCCTGTCCGGGGCGCACATGACGCTCTTCCCGGCCATCATGGACGCGTTGCGGTCGGTCGGGCGGGATGACGCGCTGGTGGTTGCTGGCGGCACGATTCCTGACGAAGATGTGCCGCTCGTGCGCGAGATGGGGATTGCGGCAGTCTTCGGGCCTGGCACCCCCCTGCATGCCTGTGTTGACTTCATTCGCGAACACGCGCCAGTGCGCGAGGACATCGCCTGACCATGGGCAGCCATGATCCGACCCGAAGCCTTTCCGCCAGGGTGCGTGCCGGGGAACCGGCCGCGATCGCCCGCCTCCTGACGCGGGTTGAAAACGACGATGCGGTCGGCCGGGAAGCACTCGAAAACCTGCTTCCCGATACTGGTAGGGCCCACCTGATCGGTGTGACGGGTCCACCGGGCGGCGGCAAATCCACCCTCGTCAACGAGCTGATCAGGCATTTCCGGGCCGAGGACAGGCGCGTGGCCGTCATCGCCGTCGACCCATCGAGCCCCTTCAGTGGCGGAGCGGCGCTCGGTGACCGGATCCGGATGCTGGAGTGGCACGACGATCCAAACGTCTTCATTCGCTCGATGGCATCTCGCAGCTTCGGCGGCGGTCTCGCCCGCACCACCCTCGGCGCGGTCGCCGTACTCGATGCAGCTGGTTTCGATCCGATCATTATCGAAACTGTCGGGACCGGACAGGACGAGGTGGCGATTGCTCAGTTGGCTCACACCACCCTCCTGGTGCAGGTGCCGGGCATGGGTGACAGCATCCAGACGCTGAAGGCTGGGTCGCTCGAAGTCGGTGACATCATCGTGGTCACCAAGGCTGACCGGCCAGAATCGAATGATCTTGCTCGCGACCTGCGCCGGATGCAGACGCTCGTCACCCCAGAGCCCGGCGCTCGTATCTGGCAACCGCCCGTCATCAAGACAAGTGCCGTGACCGGAGAAGGGATGGCTGATCTCATCTCTGCCATCCAGTTCCATCGCACCTGGTTGTCGGAGACAGGTGAACTCGACCAGCGACGCCGCCAGACTGCCGTTTCCCAACTGGCTGAACATCTGCGCTACGAATTGCTGAAACAGGCGGCAGATCCGTCTCGTAGCGGTCTTTTCCCGATGATGGTCGATGAGATCCTCGCCAAGGCGATCACCCCACAGCGAGCTGCGACACTACTGCTGGCATTGCTTGAACACGAGCGTCAACCCTGACGAAAGCTATGAGGCCACGTTCGCTCTCTGGCACAGCTTCCTTCAGCACGCCTCCAAATCCGCTCTCTACCGT
>JAEZJB010000188.1 GCA_023415845.1 Chloroflexota bacterium
TCAAGGAAGCTTTCCCGCCCGAGATCGTGGCGAGTCAGGCCCTCGGCCGCGATCACCTTTTCAACCGCCAGTTGCCCGGCGATTCCGGCATGATCGGCGCCGGGGAGCCACAGCACGGCCTCACCCCGCATCCGGTGCCATCGGGTCATGATGTCCTGCAACGCAACAAACAGGGCATGACCGACGTGAAGCACCCCGGTGAGGTTCGGCGGCGGCATGATCATCACGAATGGCTTGCCATCGCCCTCGCGCTCCTCGCGCGGCGCGAAGTACCCCTGACTGTCCCACCAGTCATATAGCCCGTGCTCGATCGCTGCTGGATCGTAGGTAGGCGCAAGCTCTGCAGTGTGGGTTGCGGGACTGGCGGTCATGGAAACGTCTCCGAATCTGGAAATGTGCAAACGATCGGTCCAGGAACGGGACACAAAAACCCGCCCTGACATTGCCAGGACGGGAAGAACCCGCGGTACCACCTCGCTTCGTGCTCGAGATGAGCACGCTCTCGTACGCTGTATCGGGCGGACCCGGTCGAACCTGACACAGATATCGCTGTGTTTCAGCCCGACACCTCCCGGGCGACATTCGGTCGAATCACACCGAGCGAGATTTCCAGCCAGTGATCTCGCATTGCTGGCGGTGGAGGACGACCTACTCCTCCCGTTCATCGGTTATGTTCCGAAGTATGCCGATTCACCATCACCAATGCAACAACACCGTCACCGTCGCTTCTGACTCGCCATTACGCAGCAATCAATCCTGATTCTCAGTACGCTCCGGGTCCGGCTCAAATGGATGTTTTTGCAGAATAATGCCGGAAGCGATGGTTCAAAGGTACGATACGCTGGGACCAGCATTGTGGTTTACAACTGGATCACCGCCGCTTGGGAAGATTCTGGGGGATAGGGTGTCAAAACTGGTGTTATTCGGGCGTACATCCCGGGAAGAAGCGGCGACCGCTCCAGAGCCAGCGTCGTCGCTTCCGCCGCAGTCGTACGAACTTCCCAAGCCAATGCTGGCCAGGGCATTCTGGGCCTTCCTGCGAGGCAAGCGTCGCGATACTTGGACGGACGCATCACGAGCCATCAGTACCCTGCAGAACAAACCGGTCATCCACGGTCTGCAACACGTGCCCGAGCAGGGACCAATTGTCTTCCTGCCCAATCATTACGAGCGGAAAGACGCGGTGTGGGTCGGCTGGGGGGCAATGGCCCTGACCGAAGCCGTGGCTAGGGCTCGCAACGTGTCTCGTCTTGGCCACATGCACTGGGTGATGACGGACACCTGGGCCGACTGCTTCATTGGCCCCTTCCATGTTGATCCTCGCTACCTAGGCTGGGTGCTCAAGGGGTTCGGGAACATCTACGGCATCATTCGGATGCCGGCGCACGACCTTCCCAATCACACCACCCAGCGCAACCGGAGCGCCAGATCGCTACTGGAAATCTTCGATTACCTCAAGGCGGGGGACTGCGTGGCTGTCCATCCGGAGGCCGGCGGCTTCGAAACCCTCATCCAGCCACCGGCTGGGGCTGGCCGCGTGGTGTCCTGCCTCGACCGCCGGAACGTCACCCTGATCCCGGTCGGCATTTATGAAGAGAACGATCATCTCGTCGTCAACTTCGGTGCCCCCATCGAACGCGGGACATTCGACGGGCTGGATGATCGCGCGAGCGCCGACACGATCATGCTCCGCATCGCTGCCCTTGTCCCCGAAGAAACGCGCGGCGTCTTTGCCGAACGGTACGCCGAACAGGTCGAGCGCGAGCAACAGGCCTGGCGCAAGCAGCACGAGGCCAAGGGGCACCTTCGCCTGGAAGCCTGACCGCGGCCCTTCGAGCCGATCTCTCCTTCGGAATCCATGTGAACTGGCTGACTCGTAAGAGTGGCCCGGCGATGAGTGTGGTGCGCCCATCGCCGGTGTACGGTCACTGTGGTACACTACCAGATGCGAAAGTTTGTTCGCATGTTCCATGCCGTCACAGCTCCGCTCTCGTCCGCCACGATCGCAGGGGAATCCAGCACCATGCCGCATCAGCACGAGTACATCAGTATTCGCGGCGCCCGCGAACACAACCTCAAAAACGTCGATGTCGACATTCCCCGCAATCAACTGGTGGTCCTGACCGGACTTTCGGGCTCGGGCAAGTCGTCGCTCGCGTTCGATACCATCTTTGCCGAGGGGCAACGACGTTATGTCGAATCCCTGTCGGCCTATGCCCGGCAGTTCCTCGGCCAGATGGAAAAACCGGACATCGACCACATCGATGGTCTTTCTCCGGCGATCTCGATCGACCAGAAGGGCACGAGCCGTAACCCGCGTTCCACGGTCGGCACGGTCACTGAAATCTACGACTACATGCGGTTGCTGTGGGCCCGGGTCGGGCATCCCCACTGCCCGAATTGTGGTCGCCCCATCACCCAGCAATCGCCCCAGCAAATGGCCGAACAGCTTATGGCGCTGCCAGACGGCACTCGCCTGATGATTCTGGGTCCGGTGATTCGAGACCGCAAAGGCGAACACCAGGCGGTATTCGACGAAATCCGGCGCCAAGGATTCGTCCGCGTCCGGGTCGATGGTGAAGTCCGCGACATGGATGAAACCATCTCGCTGGCGAAAACGCGCAAGCACACCATCGAAGTGGTGGTCGATCGGTTGGTGATCCGTCACCCCGATCCGGACGCCGATCCCGAGGACGACACCAGCAACCCGGACCGGGTGCGGCTGATCGACTCGCTGGAAGTTGCGCTGCGGATGTCGAACGGCATCGCGCTTGCCCAGATCATCGACGGCGAGGAGATGACCTTTTCGGAGCAGTTTGCCTGCACGCACTGCGGCATCTCGTTCGGTGAACTCGAGCCCCGCAACTTCTCGTTCAACAATCCGCACGGAGCCTGCCCGAACTGCACCGGTCTCGGCACGATCATGGAGTTCGATCCCGAACTCGTGATCCCGAACCGGGATCTCAGCATCGCCGACGGTGCCATCCTGCCGTTCATGCGGTCTGGTCTGGAGAACTCGAAGTGGTACGGCTCGCTACTGGAAGCCGTCGCCGAGACCTATGGCTTCTCACTCTATGTGCCGGTCCGCGAGCTGTCTTCCGAGCACCTCGGCATCCTGCTGTACGGCAGCAAGGGTGAGCCGGTCAAGGTGCAATACGAGTCGAAGAGCGGCCGCAAACGCACCTACGATGTGACCTACGAGGGCATCATCCCCAACCTGCAGCGTCGGCTTAACCAGACCGCGTCCGAGTCGGTTCGCGAAGACATGGAACGCTACATGGCGCTCCGGCCCTGTCCCGTTTGCCATGGCGCGCGGCTCAAGCCGGAAGTGCTGGCGGTAACGGTCGATAGCCGATCGATCGTGGACGTCAGCCGTATGCCCATCCACCAGGCGCAGGCGTACTTCACGAATCTCAACGCCGACCCGCTGACGGACGATTCCGCGATCTTTACCCATCGTGAATACCTGATCGCCCGCCAGATTCTGAAGGAAACCCGGGAACGACTCGGCTTCCTCGTCGACGTCGGGCTCGATTACCTCACGCTCGAGCGATCGGCCAACACGCTTTCCGGCGGCGAGGCACAGCGCATCCGCCTCGCCACCCAGATCGGGTCCAGCCTGATGGGCGTGCTCTACATCCTCGACGAGCCCAGCATCGGCCTTCACCAGCGCGACAACGCCCGCCTCATCCGCACCCTCGAACGGCTG
>JAEZJB010000220.1 GCA_023415845.1 Chloroflexota bacterium
GGGGTGAGGCCGTGCTGTGGCTCCCCGGCGCCGATCATGCCGGAATCGCCGGGCAACTGGCGGTTGAAAAGGTGATCGCGGCCGAGGGCCTGACTCGCCACGATCTCGGGCGGGAAAGCTTCCTTGAACGCGTCTGGGAATACATGGACGCCCTGCGGCCACAGATTCGTGAACAGATGCGACTGCTCGGCGCGTCGTGCGACTGGAGCCGATTCGCATTTACGATGGATCCCGGGCCGGCGCGGGCAGTGCGCCATGCCTTCAAGCATCTCTATGACAAGGGTCTGATCTATCGGGGCGAGCGCATCATCTCGTGGTGCCCGCGCTGCAATACTGCACTCTCCGACCTCGAGGTGAAGCACGAGGACGTGCAGTCGTCACTCTGGTACCTCGCGTATCAGGTGGAGGGGAGTGACGAGCGGGTCATTGTGGCCACCACCCGGCCCGAAACGATGGTTGGTGACACTGGTGTGGCGGTGAACCCCGAGGATGAGCGCTATGGTCACCTCATCGGCCAGAACGTGGTGCTGCCCATCGTGAATCGCCCGATTCCGGTGGTCGCGGATTCGCATGTCGATCCAGCGTTCGGCACAGGTGCGGTAAAGGTGACGCCGGCACACGATCCGAACGACTTCGAGATTGCGCAGCGCACGGGATTGCCCGCGCTGAACATCATGAACCTCGACGCCACCATGAACGACGAGGCTGGCGACCTGGCGGGTATGACGGTCGAGGCTGCGCGGAAGGCGGTCGTGGACCGAGCATCCGCGGAGGGGTGGCTGGTGAAGATCGAGCCGCACAGCCACAGCGTCGGTCACTGCGATCGGTGCGGCACCGTCGTCCAGCCGCTGATCAGCAAACAATGGTTCATGGCGATGGAGGGCCTTGCACGCCCGGCGTTTGACGCGGCCCAGGACGGTCGGTTGACCTTCGTGCCCGAGCGGTTCAAGGGTGTCTGGGATAACTGGCTCGAAGGCATTCATGACTGGACGATCTCACGCCAGCTGTGGTGGGGGCATCGGATTCCGGTCTGGACCTGTGACGATTGTGGCCATGAGTTCGCGACGACCGACGAGGCTGTGGACGCCTGCCCGCAGTGCGGCGGTGTCGTGGTCCAGGACCCGGACGTGCTCGACACGTGGTTCAGTTCCGGATTGTGGACGTTCTCGACGCTCGGCTGGCCTGACGAAACGCCTGATCTCAAGCGCTTCTACCCCGGCACCGTGATGGAAACCGGCTACGAGATCATTTTCCTCTGGGTGGCCCGCATGGTCTTCTTCGGCATGGAGTTCATGGGCGAGGTGCCGTTCAACACCGTGTACCTCCACGGCATCGTGCGCGATGTCGAGGGCGCGAAGATGAGCAAGACAAAGGGCAACGTGATCGATCCCATCGAGGTGTCCGCCGAGTACGGAGCCGACGCGCTGCGCTACACGCTGGTCACCCAAGCGTCGCCGGGCAACGACAGCCGGTTGAGCGTGCCCCGGGTCGAGGCGAGCCGCAATTTCGGCAACAAACTTTGGAACGCCACCCGGTTCGCCATGCGGTCCATCGGCGATACGGACGTCGCGCTGGACGATCAGGGCGTTGCTCGTCCGACCGGTGCCCTGACCCTGGCGGATCGCTGGATCATGTCGCGACTCGACGACGTCACCACCTCGTCCACGCGCCTGATCGAAGGGTTCCTCTTCGGGGAAGCTGGTCGACAGATCAACGATTTCATCTGGTCGGAACTCTGCGACTGGTACATCGAGGCGGCCAAGGTTGACCTGAAACGGAGTGGCAGCCAGGTTCCCCAGGTGCTCGCGTACACGATCGAGCGGTCCCTTCGCCTGCTTCACCCGTTCATGCCGTTTATCACCGAGGCCCTGTGGCAGAAGGTGCCACACGTGGGCGACAGCATCATGGTTGCCGCATGGCCCGAGGCGGGACCGCGGGATGCGGATGCCGAGGCGGCATTTGACGCGTTGATCGAGCTGGTCCGCGGCATCCGGAATGCGCGTGCGGAGGCCGGGGTCGAGCCCGCGCAGTGGATCGAAGCCGTTATCTATCCGGGGAAGCTCAAGGAGTCCTTCGAAGGCCTGCGCGGAGAACTCGGTTTCCTGGCCAGAATCGCAGATGATCATTTGCAGATCGAAGCAGGGGAGCCACAGCCCATTGCCCAGGCCATGACGGTGATGGCGGGAGATGTGGTGGCGATGCTGCCGCTGGCCGGTATGGTCGATCTCGAGGCAGAGCGATCCCGACTGACCAGGGAACTCGAAGAGGCAGAAGCAGAAAAGGGACGGGCCGAGAAGCAGTTGTCCAACGAGGCATTTACCTCGCGGGCGCCAGAGCATGTGGTCCAGATCCAACGCGATCGGTTGGCCCGGGCAATCGAACAGATCGCGATCCTTCGTGCCCGGCTGGCCGACCTCGGCTAGAGGCGATGCGGTGAACGCTGCAGGCCACAGTGTCGAGGCCTGCAGCCTCCGTTCACGTAACTCGCTACAACCGGCTCTTCATCGCCATGCCCACTGGACTGGGTGGGTCGGTGGGCGAGTCTGGTAGTGTGTCTGCAGTAGACGGTTCAGCGTGCTGTCTGCTTTGTCAGGGAGTTGCCGCCATCACGATCCCGGCAATGGACGATTGATTGTTACGTAATTGTCGATCTTGCTCGCTTTCGGGACTTCACGATGCCCATTCGCCTGCTGACACACGAAACCATTGGCAAGATCGCAGCTGGCGAGGTCGTCGAGCGCCCGTCGTCGGTCGTGAAGGAACTTCTGGAAAACGCGATCGATGCTGGTGCCACACGCATCGCTGTGGAGATCGAAGGTGGTGGGTCACGCCTGATCAGGGTGACGGATGACGGCTGCGGCATGTCGTCCGACGAACTGGCCCTGGCTGTTCAACGTCACGCAACCTCCAAGTTGCGTTCGTTCGACGATCTCGAGCATCTCGTCACGCTTGGATTTCGCGGCGAGGCATTGCCAAGCATCGGTGCCGTCTCCGACATGGAGATTCGGTCAGCGGTGAGGGGCGGCACGGGAGCCTCTTTACTGATGGAGTTCGGGGTTCAGGTCGGTCCCCGGCCCGATGCGATGGCCTCCGGAACGTCGATCGCGGTGCAAGACCTGTTTGGCAATGTTCCTGCCCGCCGAAAGTTTCTGCGGCAGGATTCCACCGAAGCGTCGTATGTCAGCCGGCTGGTGGGCGCCTACGCCTGCAATCGGGCTGACATTCGGTGGTCCCTGACGAACGATGGGCGCAAGGTTCTCCAGACGCCTGGCAATGGCAACGATCTGGATGCCGCAGTCGGTGTGTTCGGAGCGGAGTTGGCCGACGAGGCGCTCGAGCTGCATTCGGAGGGATCGGACAGCGCGGTGCCCGGAGTGCGGATCAGTGGCTGGGTCAGCACACCCCGCGTCACGCGCTCCCATCGCCAGAACCTCTTCTTCTTCGTAAATGGACGCCTGGTCCAGCATCGGGCGCTCAACTATGCGCTCGAGGAGGCCTATCACTCCTTGCTGATGGTCGGGCGGCATCCACTGGGGATGGTGAGGATCGACATTGACCCGGCCACGGTCGACGTCAACGTCCATCCGACGAAGGCCGAAGTGAAGTTCGCCGATGAGCGGGCCGTTTGCCGAGCCGTCATGCGGGCAACTCACGAGGCGCTCGGCAGGCAGCAGCAGGACGTCATTCCGGCCGTCACGTTCACGGCCCCGGCACCGGCGGGCGCGACGATCTCGCAGGAGACCCTGGGAAGCTGGATGGTAGATCGACCCCAGATCCAGCGGCCACCGTCGCAGCAACCCCAGCCAGAAGACGATCCGGCGCCGCGTCCGCAAATCCATCAATCCGGGGTGCCGGTGATGCGCGTGTTGGGGCAGGTCGCGGGCACCTACATCATTGCCGAAGGGCCGGAAGGCATGTTCATGATCGACCAGCATGCTGCCCATGAGCGAGTGATGTACGAGAAAATCCTGGCCCAGATGGTCGCGAAGGCAGTCGACGTTCAGCCGCTCCTCGATCCGCTTGTTGTTGAACTCTCCCCGGAGGAGATGGGGGCATTTGAGCGGTCAACCGAGGAACTCGGGTCACTGGGATTCGACATCGAGCGCTTTGGAGGACAATCCATCGCCATCAGGCAGGTGCCGGCCCTGGTCCGGGGCGTTGATATCGGCGAGCGGATCCACGCCATCCTGCAGGAACTGGCGGACGGCGGCGCTGGAGATTCGTGGCTGGACTCAGTGGCGATCAGCGCGGCCTGCCATACCTCGATCCGGGCTGGCCAGGTCCTGTCGTTGCCTGAAATGCGGGAACTGGTCGCCCAACTCGAACGAACCCAGCAACCGCGCGCCTGCGGACATGGCCGTCCGACGATGCTGCACATGTCGCAGGACGAAATGGAGCGGCAGTTTTCCCGGAGATAACACCCGCACCCGAAATGGCGAGGTGGCCGCTAGTTGTAGCGCCCCCGCCAGCCGTTGATGCGAACCTGGATGACATCACGGACGTTTTGCAGGGTGTCTGTCACCGGATTGACCTTGGTGTGTTCGCCATACGTCCAGGTGACGGGGATCACCACCATGCGCAGGTGATGCTCTCGCGCGATATAGAGCAACTCCACATCGAAGGCAGTGACGCGCGGCCTGGTGATCGCCGCCGAGTTTCGGTAGAGCTGGGTACGCGGCAAAATGACCTGCAGCGCAGCCTGCGAGAAGAACTTGAATCCGCACTGGGTATCATGGATTCCGGGGAGCAGGAGCAGGCGGATCAGTCCATTGAATGCACGACCCATCGCATGGCGGTACCAGGGTTCACCCACGCGATGCGACCCAACTCCCTCACGGGAGGCGATCACCACATCGGCCCCCTGGCGGAATGCGGTCGCGACGGCATCCCAGGTTTCGATCGGTGTTGCGAGGTCGACATCGAGAAAACCGGCGATGCTGCCGTGGGCAAATGCAAGGCCTGCCAGCACCGTGTTTGCTTTCTT
>JAEZJB010000340.1 GCA_023415845.1 Chloroflexota bacterium
ATTCTGGTCCTGGTCTTCCAGAAGGGCTACCTGACCGACTTCTTCGGCTTCCAGCACACCCCCGAACTTCAGGTCTGGATCCCGATCCTGCTCTTCGCCGTCCTCTTCGGCCTGAGCATGGACTACCACGTCTTCCTGCTCTCCCGCATCCGCGAGCATTTCGACCTGACGCATCGCAACCGCGCCTCGGTCGCGGTTGGCCTGCACGCCACGGCCCGCATCATCACCGGTGCTGCCCTGATCATGGTCGTCGTCTTCGGCGGCTTCGCCTCGGGCCGGCTGGTCGCCCTCCAGCAACTCGGCTTCGGCCTGGCGGTCGCCATCTTCCTCGATGCCACCATTGTCCGCTCGGTGCTTGTCCCGGCTACGATGGCCCTGCTGGGCAACGCCAACTGGTACCTGCCGAAGTGGCTGCACTGGCTGCCCGACCTGCGCGTGGAAGGCGACCCACTCACGGCGGAAACCGAGCCATTCCTGGCGACCGAGGATCCGAAGGCGCCGTCATCTCCCGCCTGAGACCATCATTGGCAATGGGATTCCCCCTGGATTACACGATCCACGGGGGAATCACCCCTGGATCGTCCTCCCCGGTCGCTGCTCGCGTCCCCGGCAACCCGCAGACGATGAAGCGGGCGTCCGTCGCGGCCCGAAACTGGCGCTCGACACCCGCCGCCAGCCGGATCACGTCGCCCGCCGCCAGCTCGTGCTCCACCGAATCGACCACGCACCGGGCAACACCCCGCTCCAGCCACCAGACCTGCTCCCGGTCCATGGTATGGACGGGTCCGCTCGCTCCGGCGGCGAAGTCCACGGTCCACAGGCAGATTTCCGACGTGCCATTCAGTCCGGGAGACGCCAGTGTGGTCATCGTCGCGTTCGGCGTTTCCGTCACCCGCGTTTCCGCCGAATGCGTGACCGCCCACGGCCCGCTCGATACCTCAGTCGTCATGGAATCAGTCCTTGGTGAGGGATGAACCGCCAACACATGGTCAACCATGTTGTCTATAATCTAGCAAACGAAGGACAGATAGTCAATACGGTTGTCTATTGGTCGATTACAGACGAATTGAGGAGTCATGACTGAGAACATCGCCGGATACGAGCTCGCATTTCTGCTGCTCGGATCGTTCCGCCGCCTGATCGACGATCTCCACGTCGAACTCGCGGAGGCCGGATTTCCGGAGGCGCGGCCCAGCCATGGATTCGCCCTCCAGGCAATCGGCCCGGAGGCAATCTCCATCTCCGACCTCAGTCGGCGCCTGGGTGTGACCAAGCAGGCCGCCAGCAAGACCGTTCGGCAACTCGAGGAGATCGGCTATGTGACCCGCACGCCAGACCCGCGCGACGCCCGCGCGACCCTGATCGCCCGCAGCCCGCGGGGCCGGGAATTCCTCGCTGAAAGCAGCCGCATCTTCGACCGCCAACGCGATGCCTGGCGCGCGGCAATCGGGGAGACCCGGTTCGCCGCTGCCGTGAGCGCCCTCCGCAGCCTGGGCGGGGAAGCATCAATCATCGACATCGGCGGCTGGCTCAAGGAGTCCTGAGCGCCGCCCTGCGTCTATTTGCCGATCGACGTCGTCATCGCCGCGATCACCACCGGGTCCGTGTCACCGTCATACGGCGGCAGCGTGACCACGAAGGCATCCTCGATCGCGTTGGCCGCCCGGATTTCCGCCAGGGCTGCCGCCGGAATCGGCTCGTCGACGTTCGTCACCATCATCGCCTCCCGCCGCGGCGCGTGGCGGCTAACCTGCATGCCGGCGATGTTGACCCCGTATCGGCTGAGGATCGTCCCCAACGTGCCGATCACCCCCGGCTGGTCGTGGTGGTGGGTGATCAACACCTCACCGGCCAGCGGCCGTTCCAGCGAGAACCGGTCGACCGCCACGATCCCGGCATGGTTGCGGTCCCAGGTGACTGTCACCGTATGCGTGGACTCACCGCGCACCTCGAAGATGAACTGGGGAATCACGTCCGCGACCCCATCCACCTCCGGAGCGTCGACCTGCACCCCGATGTCGAGTGCGACAACACGGGAGTTGACCGGTGTGACCCGCCGGCCCAGCCACTGCTGGAGCGACGATCCCAACGCCGCACTCAGCACGTGGTTGGCAACATCTGGCGCCACCTGGCCGTGCACGCTCAGCCGCACTCGATGCGGCACGCTCGGCACCAGCACCGCCAGCAGGTGTCCCGCTGCCCCCGCGACGGTTGTCAGTCGCCGTAGCGCCGGTGCGTCGAGTGCCGCCTGCGGGAGGTTGACCGCGTTCGAGACGGCTTCCCCGCGCAAGGCAGCCAGTGTTGACGAGGCAATCACCCGACCGACCGCCTCCAGCGCTTCGAAGCTCGATCCAGCCGTGTGCGGCGTGACGATCACGTTCGGGATGCCAAACAGCGGGCTGTCGGTGCAGGGCTCGTGGTTGAACACGTCCACCCCGGCCGCCGCCACCTTCCCGCTCCGCAGTGCCGCGACCAGCGCCTCCTGGTCCACCACGTCGCCGCGCGCCATATTCAGCACGATCACGCCATCCCGCAGCCGCGCGATCGTCTCCGCGTTCAGCATGTGACGCGTTTCGCCGGTCGACGGCACGTGGAACGAGAGCACATCGGCCCGGGCGAAGACCTCGTCCAGGCTGACTTGCTCCACGCCGAGATGCTCGAAGTGGCTGCTCGGCTGGTAAGGGTCGTACGCGACGACTTGCATGTCGAACGCTTTCAACCGGGTCGCCACGACCGTCCCGACCTTGCCCAGGCCAACGAGCCCGACTGTCCGCCCCTTCAGGTCGATCGGCTTGATCTTCCGGCGCTCCCAGCGCCCGGCATGGGTCGATTCATTGGCGTAGGGAAGCTGGCGCGTCAATGCGAGCAACACGGCCACCGTATGCTCGCCGGCTGAGGTGGCGTTCGCACCTGGCGCGTTCAACACCAGCACCCCGGCCCGGGTCGCCGCGTCGAGGTCGATGTTGTCCACGCCAACCCCGGCCCGCGCGACCACCCGCAGGCGAGATCCCTGCGCGAGCACCTCGGGCGTGACCTGGGTTTCGCTCCGCACCACCAGCGCGTCGGCCTGGGGCATCACCTCCAGCAGGGCAGGCAGGTTGGTGCCGTCAACGTCGATCAACGTCGCCGCCGCCGAGAGTTCGGCCCGGGCAATCGGGTGGATCGCATCGCTGACCACGATCACCGGCGGACCCGCCAGTGTCTCCGTGCCAACCGGTGGCAGGGTGGAGGCGATCGCGTCGAGTCGTGCCACATCGAGCGTCGCCAGCCGCAGACGCCCCATCACCTCTTCCAGGTCGCTGACGTGCACGATGTCGTCTTCGTCCGCCAGGTGGGGGTGCCGCTCGTCGGCAATCAGGAAGCAGGTGATCCCGCCCGCTGCGTAGTTCAGGGCGTGCCGCTCGCTGTCCTCCACCGCAAACTGCACCGACCGCGCCATTGCCTCGGTCAGCTTGTCGTCGGCGAACACGATCTGCGTCGCCGGGAATCCGTGCCGCTCCAGCCAGTCGCGAGTCATCCCCGCGGCGCTTTCGGGCCGGGCGGTCAGGATCATCACCTGGTCGAGTCCCAGCAGGTCGATCGCCTCCCGCACGAAGGCGAGGGCCTGCGCCGATGGCAACAGGCGCGCGGCGGGCCCATCATCGCTGTAGACCCATTCCCGTACCGCCATCGGCACATTGAGCCCCGCAGAGTCGATGAACGCGCGCTCCGGCAGGTCCAGCTTGAACCGCTGGTTGGCGGCGGCGGCAAGCGGCGCCGGGTGTTCGGTCAGAACACCATCAAGGTCAATGGCAAGGCGAACGAGCTGGACGGACGCTGACATGAGCTCACCTGGCAGACGAAATGGGAAATCCGGGAGTCCGCCCTGAACGGCGACTCCGGAATCGAACATTGGTACGGGGGACGGGAACAATCGCGTCTGGAACGCCGGCGCGGGAGACCGGGCGTGCGCCGCGCCGTTGCGGTGTGGCACTGAGCGTAGCACGACGAGCGCCAAGCCTTCATCCGCGGGCTGGCGCCCCGGCGTGCCGTGCCACCCCCACGCCCACATCACCAGTCTTCGCCGCCCCCGAGCCCTACTCGATCCGGGCCAGCACCTCGGGTGCCTGACCAGACCGCACCGAACGCACCGCCCCGGTGAGCACCAGCGAGAGCGGCGCCCCAATTCCCACGACCAATCCGGCAAGACCAAGCGTCAGCGGCGCCCCGAGCCAGTCCGTCACGAACCCCATCAGGTAATAGGTGAGCGCCGCCGCCAGCGATACGATCGCGCCCCACGCCGCGTACACCCTCCCCCGCAGGTTCTCCGGCACCGCCTCCGCGAGGTAGGCCTGGAACGAAATCACGGCCAGCGCGTCCATGAAGCCGAAGCAGAACCAAGCCAGGTAGATGACCGGCATCGGCGGGCTGACGATCGCCACCAGCAGGAAGAACGGCCCGAAGTAGCCGATCGCCATCATCAGCGGCCGGCCCAGCCGCCGCTCGATCCGGTTCGCCACCAGCGCCCCGATCACCGCCCCCGCCGCCAGGAACGTGGTCATCAGCGCGAACGCCGCCTCGGCCCGGTCTTCGAGGTGGAGCGTCTCCTGCGTGTAGACGATCCCGGCCACGGTCATCGCCGCCATCACCAGCTGGAAAATCGATTCCGAGGCTGTCACGCCTCGCACCACCGGCACCGAGCGGATCGCCTGCAGGCCAGACCAGAGTTCGGTGCGAATGCTCTCGAGCAGCGACACGCCCGATCCGTCCGCGCGTTCGGAGGGGATCACCAGCCGTCGTAGCGGTAGCAGCGAGAGCGCGAATCCGACAGCAATCACCCAGAACACCGGTGCCGGACCGAACACCGCAATCACGGCCGCTCCCGCCGCTGGCGCCGCGATCCGGATGATCCCATTCGATACCTGGATCAGGGAGAGGGCCGCGACCAGCCGCTGCGGTCCCGCCACCGATGGCACCGCCGCCAGTTCTGCGGGTCGGCCTGCGGCGTTGCCCAGCGCCAGCAGCACCGCCAGCACCCCCAGGAGCCAGATGGTTTCGGAAAACGGCACGATGCAAACGAGAACCAGCCGAAGCACGTTCGCCGCAATCATCAGGTGCCGCCGGTCGAGGCGGTCGGCCAGGATACCCGTCAGTGGGGCGAAAACCACGCGCGGCAGGATGACCAGCAACGCCATCAACCCCACCATCCGCGACGATTCGGTCAGGTGATAGACGAGCAGGGGCAAGGCGATCTGGATCAGCGACTCACCGGCGCTGGTACAGACCTGGGAAAGCCAGAGCCGGCGCAGGTTCGGGTCGGCCAGGAGGCTCGAGAACCGGCGATCTCTGGCATCGAATGATGTAGCTGAGGCAGGCACGACGCGAAGTCCAAGGTAGCGCCCGCTCAAACCGGGAAGGGCGCGTGGTCCGGATCGGAAGTCTGGAGGCTAGGGTGCGGCGATCAACCGCTCACCAAGTGCGACCTGCGGTGACATCGCGCGCAGGCCCGTCATCAGTTCGTCGCCGGCCGCGATCAGGTCGGCATCCTCAAATGGGGAGAGCGCTTCGAGCAGGAACACCACATTGCGGGAGTCCGCCGTGATCCGGGTCCGCACGCACTGCCGCCAGTTCCAGCGCCGGCAGGTCACCCCGGCGTCATCGCGCCAGATCACTTCGCCGGCTGCGGGATGATCGGTCACCGGTTCGCCCGTGTCGACGGTGTCGAACGGCTCGTCTCCGGTCGCGATCGTGAGTCGCGGGCTGCCCTGGTAGGCGTCAAGGTCTTCACCCCCGATCGGCAGGAGATGCGCGACAGACACCGCGTTGTAGAGGTCGGTGAGCGGATCGATGCGCGGCAACCCGGCTTCGACGCGCTTCACCAGGGCAAGGGCGCTCGGGCTCGTCCGTTTCGGCTTCGCTCCGAACTCACTGTAGGCGCGCATCCACGCCGCCAGGTGCGGTTCACTCGGCCAATCGACCGCTCCTCGCGCCCGGATCGTGGCCTCGACCTCGGCCAGCGGGTGCTCATCACCGTCGGCACTCACTTCAGTGGGCGGGAACAGGTTTTCAGCCACGATCGCCAGCACCCGGTAATCGGGCCAGCGGCGAAAGATCTCCGGATCAACCGCGATCTGCTCCAGGGCAGTTTGATAGGCAGGCGATAGCGACATGACGGGCTCCATGGGTTCGGCATTCAGCGCGGAATCAGGTCGTAATGGGCGACGCGAGCGAAATCGACGGCAGCAGGTGCACGAGCATCACGAACTCGACCTCGCCACCCCGGGCCGCGTAGCGATGGGCCAGGTTGGGCTCGAAAATCGCCACCGCCCCGGCCGGGATGATCCGCGTGTCCGTCCCCACCGTCAGTTCGAGCGTGCCCGCTTCCACGATCAGGCTCTCGCGGAATCCGTCCGGATGGGCGACCCCGTCGTAGGACTCACCGTCCGGGAGATACCAGCGCCAGAGCTCGACCGGCGAGGGAGACGTGACCGTCTCGATCAGGTGCGCTTCGCCACCCCGGCTGCCTCGCCAGAGCAGTCGCTGATCGGTCGGCAAAATGACCTGAATATCGCCCCCGCGCTCCTCCTGCAGCAAATCGGTAACCGACACACCAAGCGCGTCGGCGAGCCGGGCAATCGTGCCCAGGCTGGGATTCGTGCTCCCGTTCTCCACCGCCACAATCGCGCCCTTGCTCACGCCCGAGCGCGTCACGAGCTGGTCGATCGACCACCCTCGTTCCGTCCGGAAGTGACGCACCGTGCGCGCGAGCACAGCTACCGATTCCGCTTCCACCAGCTACTCCCACCATGTCGACCACGTTGTTCGGTCATTATACTGACCATGCAGTCATTGACAAGGTCAGTCGCCGATGGTCTACAACCTTGCTGCTTGTCGATTACAGGTGATGCATTTCGTGTTGAACCTGCCACGACTGCCTGAGAGCGGCTCCCTCCTCGGCTTCGTGCGGCCACCGCTTGCGAAGTGCAGGTTCATGCCGTACGCTCTGCGAGGCGGACATCTTTCGATGCCCCATTCCCCGATCGTTTGGCCCCACGTTGTGCGAGCGTGACCGGCCCCCACCGGAGTTGACTGGTTTGACGGATTAGCATCCCACGTGAACGCATCACCCGTTCACGTCTCCACTTCCCCTGGCCTGGCTGCCGTGCGGTGTCATCACACCCCTGCGGCGGCGGTTTCGTGAAGGAGGGATGCCTTGCTATCCGTCACCAACGTTTCCATTCGCTACGGCGACCACCCCGTCCTCGACTCCGTTTCCTTTGTCATCAATCGCGGTGAGCGCGTTGGCCTGATCGGCCCCAACGGCGCCGGCAAATCGACCCTGTTGCGCATCATCTCCGGCCAGCAGCAACCGGCCACCGGCTCGGTGACGCTCGCGCCACGCGTCCGCGTCGGTTTCCTCCGCCAGGGGTTTGCCGATCAACCCGAAGGCACCCTCGCCGAGCTGCTCGATGGACCAACGCATGGCCTCATCTCGGCCATGGCTGCATTGGACACCGCCCTTGCCGCCTACGGCGATCCGGATGCCGATCCGGAGCAGGTCGCGGCAGCCCATGAGGCAGCGAGCGAGGCGTTCGAGCGTGCCGGTGGGTACGACGCCGTCGATCAGTTGCAACCACTGCTCGACCGCTTCGGGCTCGGCGAGGTACCGTTCAGCACCCCGCTCCGCGAGCTTTCAGGCGGGCAGAAAACCCGCGCCGGTCTGGCTGCCCTGCTCGCCAGCGAACCTGACCTGCTCCTGCTCGACGAACCAACCAATCACCTCGACCTCGACGCACTGACCTGGCTGGAAGGTTTCCTGCAGGACTATGACGGTGCGGTGGTCATCGTCTCCCACGACCGCGCCTTCCTCGATGCGGTGGTGACCAGGATTCTCGAACTCAATTCCGATACCCATCAGGTCACATCCTGGGCCGGAGACTACTCGGACTATGTGGCCGAGCGCCTGCACCAGGAAGAAGAACTCCAGGCCGCCTATCAGCGCCAGCAAAAGGACATTGCCCGCATCACCGAGGATATCCGCGGCGCCGAGCATCACGCCCGCACCATCGAAGCCAACACCATCGACTATGCGATCCGCGCCAAGGCGGCCAAGATCGCCCGCCCGGCCGTGGTCCGCAAACGAAAACTCGAACGGTTGCTCGAGTCTACCGAATACATCGAAAAGCCTTCCCTGAAGTGGGGACTCGACGTCGAGTTCGCGGCGCCCACCGGCGGTGCCCGCGATGTCGTCACGCTCGACCACGCCACGCTTGGCTATCCAGGTCACTCGATTCTGAACGACGTTACCCTGCATATCAGGCACGGTGAGAAGGTGGCGCTGCTCGGTCCCAACGGGGCCGGCAAGTCAACCCTGATCCGCACCATCACTGGCGACCTCCCGCCCCTCGCCGGCACCGTCCACCTCGGCTCCGGGGTTCAGCCAGGCTACTTCGCCCAGGAGCAGGACACCATCGACCCGGCGCTGACCGTCATCGAGCAAACTCGGAAGGTCGCCAGCGGGTCGGAAAGCGACCTCCGCACCTTCCTCCACAAGTTCCTCTTCGGTGGGGACATGGTCCATCGCCAGATCGCCTCGCTTTCCTACGGTGAGCGGGCGCGCCTGATGCTGGCGATCCTCGTCCTCCAGGGAACGACGCTCCTGCTGCTCGACGAACCACTCAACCACCTCGACCTCGACTCGCGGGAGGAATTCGAGCGAGCGCTTCAGCAGTTCACCGGCACCATCATCATGGTCCTTCACGACCGCTACGCCATCGAACGCCTCGCGAACCGGACGATTGAGGTCCGTGATGGTCACGTCAGCGAGGTCGACCCCGCCTCCCTCGTCGCCTGACCGATAGCGAGACGCGGTCCAGACTGCGCAGGGGCACCGGCCAGCTGCCAGGGAGATTGAAGTTGGGTGCAAATCAACATCCGGCGTCGGGACGACACGCGGTCGCCCCGATGCCGGCAGCACACCGTCACCCGTCCGCGATCAGCCCTCGTCCTCACGTACGGAGAATTCCAGCCAGAACGACCGCTCCGCGCCCGGTTCGAGCGAAAGCGGCTCCTCGAATTCGGTCTCACCCTTGCCGCTCGTCGGCGGAATCCCCGAATTCGGCTCCAGCCCGATCACGTAGTTGCGCCCGAACCATGGATAGTCGCCGCTGTTGCCAAACTCCTGCCAGTACCAGAGCACCGGCATCGTCGCTCCATCCCAGGCAACCCGGCAGGTCGGTCCGCCGGAAGCTGGCGTGACGTCATACCAGGTGTCGTCCGGGTCGAACCCGGTCAGAAAGATCATTTCCCCGATGCTTCCCGGCTCCGGCAGCAATCCCTGGTCGACGCCTGTCTCCGGAGCGATCGGCCAGGGGTACGAACCGGTCACTCCCCCCCGGCGCTCGCGTCCCTGCGGCAGCGCATGCACCGTGATGCCGTCCGGCAGGGTGACGCGCGTGCCAGGGCCGGCGAAGGGCCGGCCAAAGGTGATGTGCTGCCCCCACTCGAACGTCGTCGGCCACGGGCAGTCATTCGTCACCACCTCGTCGAACCGGAACCCGGCCTTGCCCGATTCCATCCGCACCGTCCGCTCGATGATGCAGGGGCTGGTCGTCATCCGCACCGAAAAGGTGACCGCAATCGCCTCCGGTGTGTCCTCGATGATGGCAACGTCCCATGGCAGGGAGTGCGTCTCCCCGTGATACCGGTGCGGGATGCCGTTGACCCGCTGCGCCCCACCGGCGTTGGGGAACATTTCCTGCCAGCCCCCGAGGTAGATCTCGTCGAACGCCCCCTGGGAGTCCGGCGCGGTCGTGGCGTGATAAGCCGGATTGCGCACCCCGCCGTGGGTCAACCAGATCATGTCGAGGTCACGCGGCTTGTAGTTGATCTCGACGATGTCCGCCCCTTTTCCGGCCAGCACGCCGAGGCGGATCTTCTCGTTCTCCATGACCACGAGGCGCATGCCGTTGGTGATGTAGTCGTGGATTCGGCAACCCCAGTTGCGTTGCTGGCGGTAGATAGAGGGCATGGCAGCGATTCTCCGTGGTCGATTGGTCGTGTCGGTGCGTCATCAGCCGCGACATTGTCCCCGATCTCCCGACCGCAACCAATCCCCCGGCGACGTCATCGCAATTCCAGCAGCTCGTCGAGGGCGCGGTGTCCCCGCTCGATGACCTGCGTGACCACATCCTGCCGCCGCTGCCGGATGGCGAATTCGAGTGACACCAGGATCTGCGTTCCCGTCACCACTGCTGCTCCCTCCCAGCCGACCGTTGACAGGATTCGCCTCCATATCTGCCTGCGAACGCCGTCCAGCGCATCCTCGAAGGCATACCACTGGAGCGTGGCCAGATCGGTTGCCCGCGTCCCACTTCCGGCGTTTCCGATATCCACAACCGCGACCACCACTCCATCACGAACCAGGACATTGCCGGGATTGAGATCGGCATGAACCATGTCGGGTGCATCGCGCGGTGGTGGCGCAGTGACACACATCAGCCGCACCCGCTCGACCAGCTTCGATACATCGGGTGAATACTCGGGCAGCCTGCCGACAGCACGCGACAACTCCGGCGCCAGGTCCCGACCGTACTCCTGGCCGGTGGCGATCCGCCACCCGTACGCCCAGTGATCGTAGGGCTCGGTCGCCTGACCTGCCTGCAGTTCGACGATCTCCATCAGGTGCTCAACAATGGCGGGGGTCAGCTGCGTTACGGGCGTTGCGTCAACGAAGTCCATCACCCGCCACACGTGTGACGCGGTCGCCCCCACGCCCAGCCAGGCCGGAGTCGGATAGCCTCGCGCACGCACGTGCCTGACGATGCGTTGGGCGCGCAAAATCTCGGCGAGGTGGTCCGGGTGAGCCCTGGGCTCGACCTTGAGCACAGCCCGGCCGCCACCACCCAACTCGATCCGCACCGCCCCCGCGTTGACACCGCCCGGCAGGCGGTCGAGCACGGTGACATCTGCTCCGACCATCCTCGCGACGTCGTCCAGCACGTCGGCTGGTAATTCCTCGAACCGGTTCATCCTGGCCTCACAGATCGCTCCCCTCCTCGCCGAGGACGGCAAAAGGTGACGCAGCCCTGGCGCTGGCCACTCACCGCATGATTCCGCCCCCCTGGCTCCTCCTCCCGCAGCCAGTCGAGCGCCTGCAGTCCCCCACACTTCCGGACAGCGTACGGGTAAATTCCACACCGAACGCGTTCAACATGCTCGCCAGCAAGGTGTGATCGCGCACGGACCGGAGTGTACGCACGGGAAATCTCGCAGGAGGTGGCGGGATTTCGCCCGCACGATGCGTACGAAGAAGTAGACGATGCTCGTCCTGTACCCGTCGTCCTCTGCAGGTCGCTCGTCCAGTGAATT
>JAEZJB010000343.1 GCA_023415845.1 Chloroflexota bacterium
TGTCGAAGGTGAGCATCCTGACCATTGAGCGCATCCGCGTCTTCTGCCAACATTCCCGCGATCGAAACCGTCAATCTCACCAAGGTCTATTCGGGCAGCAGTCGTGGCATTCGCGACATCAATCTGACCGTCCCCCGCGGTGAGGTTTTTGGATTTCTCGGGCCTAACGGCGCAGGGAAATCGACCACCCAGCGCACCCTGCTTGGCTTCCTTCGTCCCACCTCCGGCAGTGCTCGCCTGCTCGGGCACGATGTGGTTACCGAGCGAGTGGCCATGCACCGCCAGGTCGGCAATCTTCCCAGTGAGTTCAGCCTCGAAGACCGCATGACAGGGCGTGAACTCCTGAAGTACTTTGCCGACCTCCGCGGCATGCCCGAATCCGGCCTCGCGCATGCCTGGGACCTGGCGGAACGCCTCGATGCCAATCTGGACATCCCCATGCGTCGCCTCTCGCGTGGCAACAAGCAGAAGATTGGCATCATCCAGGCGCTCTTCCACCAACCTGACCTTGTCATGCTCGATGAGCCGACCAGCGGTCTCGATCCACTGGTGCAGGAAACGTTTCTGAACATCCTGCGCGAAGCTCGGGATCGTGGGCAGACGATCTTCTTCTCCTCCCATATCCTGTCCGATGTCGAGCAGCTGGCTGACCGGGTCGGCATCATCCGCGGCGGGCAACTGGTGGCAGTCGAGAATCCACACCACCTCACGGATCGTGCGGCGCGCTACGTCCGCATCATGTTCGCCCATGCGTTACCACCTGAACGAGCCGAGAGGTTCGCCCGCATTCCCGGCGTGGAACGCTTCACGGTCAAAGGGCTAACGATCAGTTTCCGTCTCCCCGGCGAGCGGATGAGTGATGTCATTCACCTCGCCAGCCAGGAGGATGTCGTGTCGTTCGATGCCGAGCGCCCTCCGCTGGAAGAAATCTTCCTCAGCTATTACGGCGAGGAAGTGGAATGATCCCCCGCCGTTCATCCACCTTCTGGACCTACACGCGATTCCAGGCGCGCTCGATGCGGTTCACGATTCTGTTCTGGGCCATCGGGTTGATCATCTATTGCGGTCTCATCGTCGTGATCTACCCCTCAGTGAAGGACATCGTCGACATCTCCCTGATCCCGGCGAACCTGCGTGAAGCGTTCAGCATCAACGACTTCTCCCAACTGGCCTCGTTCCTCTCCAGCGAGTTGTTCGGGTCCATTCTTCCCATCCTGCTGCCCTTCTTCGGCATCATCGCCCTCTCGTGGGTGGTGGCTGGAGCCGAGGAGCGCGGCCGCCTCGACGTCCTGCTTGGCAACCCCATCCCCCGCTGGCAGCTTGTGGTCGGGTCATGGCTGGTCGTGGTGGTCGCCCTGCTCCTGCTGGTGACAGTGGTCGGCACAGTCATTTTCGCGGTGGCGTCTGTCATGGATCTTGCGCTCAATGCACGCCAGGCATATCGGGCGGCGTTTGCGCTTTGGCCGTTGACGGTCATTTTCGGCACGCTGGCCCTGACCATGTCCACCATCGTGCGGTCTCGGTCGGTCGCCCTGGCGGTACCTGCGGCGATCCTCTTTTTGATGTATTTGGGAAATGTGATCGCCAGGCTTGCCCCATCGTTTTCCTGGCTCCGCTGGGCGAGTGTGTACAACTACTATGGCAACGCGATCCTCGACGGACTCTGGTGGACAGGTGCAGCAGTCCTTATCGTCGCCTCCGTGGTCCTCCTGGTAGTGGCGGTCATCCAGTTCGAGCGTCGTGATATCTATGCGTAATTCGGGTGGCCTTAGCATCGGAGCAGTGTCTCGTGGTGTCACAAACTGTTGATGAATACATCGCCAGCTTTCCGGCTGAGGTGAGCTACCGCCTTGCCAGGGTTCGCGCGATCATCTTCTCCGAAGCACCCGAGGCCATCGAAAGCCTCGCCTACGGCATGCCGACGTATTCGCTCAACGGCACCCTGCTCCATATGGCTGCGTTTTCGAAACACCTGGGACTCTATGCCGCCTGGCCAGCCACTCCAGAGGTGCAACAGCAATGCCAGGCCTACGCCTCTGGCAAGGGAACGCTGCAGTTTCCCTACCGGCAGGTGCTTCCGGAATCCCTGATCCGGGAGGTCATCTGCGACCGCGTGCGAACCCAACGCGCGTTGGCTTGACTGCCAGGTGCAGGAACGGCTGCGAGTGGATACTCGCAGCCTTTCCCGAAACCAGATGGTGTCCCGTCGATCAGTTCTCGCTCGTGTCACCGATGCTGATGACGGCGAAGATGGCACCCATTGGATCAGCGAGCAGCGCGAATCGCCCCCATGGTGTGTCCGCGGGTGGAGCGGCGATGCTGCCACCCAACTCAACGGCCTTCGCGGCCGCGGCATCTGCGTCATCGACCCCGAAGTAGACCAGCCAGTTGCTGGGCACGCCCTCCGGCATCAGGCCTTTGGCGTCCATGATCCCCGCCACGTCCTCGCCATCGATGTTGAAGGTCTGGTAGGCCGCGCCACCACCACCTTCCAGATCTCTCAGCGACACCCCGAAAACGGCTGAATAGAACGTCGTTGCCGCATCGAAATCAAGCGTCATCAACTCGAACCAGGCTGGTGCGCCATGTTCGCCGAATACCTCGAAGCCCTGATGCATGTCGGGCTGCCAGGTTCCGAAGAACCCGCCAGATGGATCGACGAAGACCGACATGAATCCCAGCCTCCCGACATCCATCGGCTCGACGATCACCTGCCCGCCATTCGCCACGACAGCTGCCGCGGTGGCGGGTGCGTCTGCCGTGTGCAGGTAAATCGACCACATGTCGGGCATGGCTTCCGCCTCGGGGTCGCCCATCTTCGGCAT
>JAEZJB010000344.1 GCA_023415845.1 Chloroflexota bacterium
GCGCCAGCTTTCCTGCCTCGCTGAAGGTTGGCACGGGATAATTCCCGGTCAGGCAACCGGTGCAGAATCCCTGCTCACCCTTACCGATGGCGCGGAAGAGTCCGTCCAGCGAAAGATACCCGATGGAGTCGGCTCCGATATGTCGTCCGATTTCGGGAACCGTCATGCGAGCGGCGATCAGTTCTTCCTTCTTGGCGAGATCCACGCCGAGATAGCAGGGCCAGATCATCGGAGGCGCATGCACCCGCATGTGCACTTCTTTTGCGCCCGCCTGGCGAATCAGGTTCACTACCGGGCCACTGGTCGTGCCGCGCACGATGGTGTCGTCGACCAGGATCACTCGCTTGCCCTCAACGGCTTCGGGCAGGACGTTAAACTTGAGGGAGACACCGGTGGAACGAAGCCGCTGGTCGGGCTGGATGAAGGTGCGGCCGATGTAGCGGTTCTTGATGAGGGCTTCCTGGTAGGGAATGCCGGAGTAGCGAGCGTAGCCGATGGCGGCCGGAGTGGCGGAGTCAGGCAACCCAATGACCACATCGGCGTCGACGGGGGTCTCCTTCGCGAGCTCGGCTCCCATTCGCTGGCGCATCATGTGCAGCCGGTCGCCCTTGATTTCGCTGTCGGGTCGGGCGAAGTAAATCAACTCGAAGAGACACAGGGCGTGGTGTTCGGGAATGCCCGTCCCGTGACTGAACAGTCCATCGGCTCCGATCTCGACAATCTCGCCTGGCTCGACTTCTCGCTCGAATGCCGCGCCGATGGTCATCAGTGCCGACGACTCCGACGCAACCACCCAGTGGGACCCAATCCGGCCAAGGCACAGCGGCCGAACTCCCAGCGGGTCGCGCACGGCAAAGAGCTGGGTATCGGTCATCACTGCGAGGCTGAACGCTCCTACCATCCGGGGCATGGCGTTCCGGATTTTCTCGGCGACGGTGATGCCGGGCGCACGGGCGATCACCCGGGCGAGGATCTCGGAATCGGTTGTAGTCTCGAAGACCTCCCCCTCCTTCTCCAGTTCCAGGCGGAGGGCGAGCGCGTTGGTGAGGTTGCCATTGTGCGAGATGGCCAGTTCACCGAGGTCACTCTGGACACGCATCGGGCCAGCGTTGCAGACGCTGTTCGAGCCGGCAGTGGAGTAGCGCGTGTGGCCGATGGCGAGGTAGCCGGAGAGATCCTTCAGGTCCTCCTCATCGAACGCCTGGGAGACGAGCCCGAGGCTGGTGTGGCTGGCAATGTGATGGCCATCGGACGTCGCGATACCGGCGCTCTCCTGTCCCCGATGCTGCAGCGCGTAGAGCGCGAAGAACGTGATGCGCGCCACATCCTCACCGGGAGCATAGACGCCGAACACCCCACATTCTTCATGCGGTTTGTCCATTTCGTCGAGGCGTTCGTATGGAGGCAGGGGATTGATGTATTCCATGAGGGGCGAGGCCTCCCGGCCTGAATGATGGGATCCGCGATCGACTGGTTGATCAGGCAACGTTTCCGACAACGTCGCTGGCGAGCTGCAGCCCGGATGCTCGGGCCGAATTGATGACTTCGATGGAGACTGGCGCCGAACCGCCAAGTATCAGTTCCGAACCGCCCACCTCACCAATGCGGACGATCGGCATGCTGGCCTGCGAGGCTACCTGCTCGATCGACGACCGGTGCTGTGGCGACGCCGCGACGATGGCCCGGCTGGCGCTCTCACCAAACCAGCGGGCGTCGATGCGGCGGTCGAAGGTGTTCACCTCAACTGTCGCGCCAAGCTCGGACCTCGACGCCATTTCGGCCAGTGCAACAGCCAGACCACCTGAAGACACGTCGTGAACGCCGGTGACACTGCCGGTCGCTACCAGGGCGCGGACGAATTGCTGAAGCTGGCGCTCCTGGTCGAAATCGATCGATGGCGGACTACCAGCCTTGAGACCATGCACGATTTCGAGGTAATCGCTTGCCTCGATGGACGGGACAGCATGCCCGAGCAGGTAGATATCGTCTCCCTCCTGCCAGGTAATGCCCACCGAGGTCGTGACATCGTCGATGACCCCGACACAGCCGACCATCGGTGTCGGCTGGATGGGCTTGCCATCCGTCTCGTTATACAGGCTGACGTTGCCGCTCACGATTGGCACGCCGAGTTCGCGGCAGGCATCGGCCATGCCCGCGACGGCGCGGGACAGTTGCCAGTTGGCCGGTGACCGTTCCGGATTGCCAAAGTTGAGGCAGTTGGTCAAGCCGAGAGGTCGTCCACCAACGGCGCTCACATTACGGGTCGATTCGACAATCGCGTGCTGGGCACCGAGATAGGGATCGAGTTCGCAATATCGGGAGTTGCAATCCATGGTGATCGCGATGCCCTCCGGATGTCCCTTGATGCGGAGCACCGCTGCATCCGCGTCACCCGGGCCAGCGACGGTGTTGGTCAGGATGGTGTGATCGTACTGCTCCCAGACTTCCCGCCGGCTGCCGAGGTTGGCGTTGGCGAGAAGGTCGATGAGCCGCTCGCCAACCTGCGTCTCGTCAATATCGGGGATGGTAGAGAGGTCGAGCATGCGCCGTGCCCGGATGTCGTCCGGCTCGATTGCGTCGATCTCGTAGGTTGGGCACTCATCGATGAAGAGCGACACCGGAACTTCGACTTCGATCGAGTTCCCGTCACGGATCCGGACGATCCCGTCGTCGGTGATGCGGCCAATCTGCGCTGCGGAGAGCGACCACTTCTCAAGGACAGAGGCGATCTCGTCATAGCGTTCGGGCGGCGCCACGAGCACCATCCGCTCCTGGCTTTCGCTGAGCATGACTTCGTAGGCGGTCATGCCGGTCTCACGGCGGGGCACAAGTGCAACGTCGATATCGACGCCGACACCGCCGCGGCTGGCGCACTCAACGATGGAACTCGTCAGGCCGGCGGCGCCGAGATCCTGCATGGCGACCACCGCGTCACCCTGCAGGAGTTCAAGGCAGGCTTCGAGCAACTGCTTCTCAAGGAAGGGGTTACCGACCTGGACAACTCCGCGATGGGAGGATTCGGGATCGTCGACCGAGGCGAAGGTGGCCCCGTGCAGCCCATCGCGACCGGTCTCGGCACCGATGAGCACGACGATGTTGCCAACCCCACTGGCCTTGGCGCGGACAATACCGTCGTCCCGGACCAGGCCGACACACATGGCATTGACGATGGGATTGCCGTTGTAGCTGGCATCGAACGAGAGCTCGCCACCAACTGTAGGGATGCCGAGACAGTTGCCGTAGCCACCGATGCCCGCCACCACGTTGTTGAACAGGTAGCGATTGCGCCGATCGTCGAGTTCGCCAAACCGGAGGCCATCGAGGATGGCCACAGGACGGGCGCCCATGGTGAAGATATCGCGGACGATACCGCCAACACCCGTGGCAGCCCCCTCATACGGCTCGACGGCACTCGGGTGATTGTGGGATTCGACCTTGAATACGGCAGCGAGCCCGTTGCCAAGATCGACGGCACCCGCGTTCTCGCCGGGCCCCTGCAGCACCCAGGGGGCACTCGTCGGCAACTGCTTCAGCAACGGGCGGGAGTGCTTGTAGCCACAATGCTCGCTCCACATTGCACCGAACATGCCCAACTCGACCGGGCGAGGTTCACGCCCGAGGAGTTCGACGATCTGTGCATACTCCTCGTCGCTCAGCGCAACTTCACGCCACGGATGCTCACGACTGGTCAAGCGACAGCTCCCTGGATGCAAGATGGAATGTGTATCGACACTGGAAGACATGTGGCGGAAAACGGCCCATCCATTTTCCGGGCGCGCAGCGGGACGCACACCAACGAGCCACGTTGCTGGAATGGTAGCATCCTCCCCTTTGGACTGGGGATAGTGGCGCCACCGATCCAGGCAGGTTTGCCGTCGCCACATAATCGCCCTGCAAAAACTCACAAACTCAAAAACTCCGTCGCGGTGCCGATTTCGCTGATTTGGTGGGGTTTTCGAGACGCAAGTTCGTGCGAGATTCCCGCGGTTTCCCGCCGAGTTCCGGCAAGAAATCTCGTCTCCTGGCGCAAACTCCAGAATCGCAGTTTGATCCGGCGACCAGATCGGTGGAAGCCGACACTTAACGTACGCATCGAACGGCCGAAATCCCGCCACCTGGTGAGAAACTGGTGAGTCAATCGTGTCACCAGTTTCCGAGTCCAAGGTTGGAGGACGTGTCATCCCAACCGTTCGGGTGATGGACCTGCAGGCATTCGCGCACTGCCACCGCCGAGGTATCGGGCAGGATAGCGATGCCGCCACCGCCGTGCCTCTCACGGCCCACCCGGTCGAAAGAGGCCCGGTGCTACACTCGGAGAGAACAGAACCCACCGGGTTCACTCCCCACGAATCGACCATTTCAAGCTCAGGACAGACTGTGGAAGGCATTATTTCCGAACCCGCAACCGCCCGATTGCTGCACGGACTAAATGCCGATCAGCAGCGGGCAGTCACCACCACCGAAGGACCGGTCCTCGTGGTGGCCGGACCCGGCTCCGGGAAGACCAGGGTGCTCACCCACCGCATTGCCTGGCTGATCGAGGAGGTCGGCGCAGCGCCTGGCCAGATTCTGGCGGTGACCTTCACGAACAAGGCGGCGGCAGAGATGCGCGCCCGGATCGACCGGCTGATCGGCGACAACGCGACGAACGGGCTGGTGATGGGCACCTTCCACTCGTTCGGCGTGCGCGTGCTGCGCCAGAACCCGGGTGTGGTAGCGGACCGGATCGGCCTGCTGCCGAACTTCCTGATCTATGACAGTGACGACCAGATCGACATTGTGAAAAGTGCGCTGAAGGTCCTCAACCTCGACCCGAAGCATTACGCACCGCGCCGGATGCTGAGCGGCATCTCGCGGGCGAAGAACATGTTGCTGACGCCGGACGAGCTGGCCAACGAGGCGGCCTCCCACGACGACGAAGTGGTGGTGCGGGTCTATCGCGAGTACGAGCGCGAGTTGCGGCAATCGAACGCCGTGGACTTCGACGACCTGCTCGGACTGCCACTCCGTCTGTTCGATGAAGACGACCGCCTGCTCCAGCGCTACCAGGAACAGTTCCGCTATATCCTGGTCGACGAGTACCAGGACACCAACAAAGTGCAATACGTGCTGGTCACCGCGCTCGCCGGTCACTGGAACAATCTCTTCGTGGTGGGAGATCCCGACCAGTCGATCTACGGGTGGCGACAGGCCGACATCACGAACATCCTCAACTTCAAGGATGACTTCCCCGACACGACCGAAATCCACCTGGAAACGAACTATCGATCGACCCGCCACATCGTTCACGCGGCCGATCGGCTGATTCGCGACAACAGCCAACGAATTGACCGACGCATTCGGACGGACAACCCGGAAGGCGAGCCGATCTCACTGCGGGAGCTCGCGGACCAGCACCATGAGGCCCAGTTCATCGTCTCCGAGATCCGGCGGCTGCTGAATACGGGCAAGTACCGTGGTGACGACATCGCGATCATGTACCGCACGACGGCCCAGAGTCGTGTGATCGAAGAAGCGTTCCGGATCACCGACATTCCGTACCGGATCGTCGGCGGGGTCCGCTTCTACGAGCGTCGTGAAGTGAAGGATGTGCTCGCGGTGCTGCGATTGCTGCACAACCCGTACGACCGCATTTCCTTCGAGCGAGTGATCAACAATCTTCCACTGGGGCGGGGTTTCGGACCGCGGGCGCTCGAAGCGGCCGAGGAGTGGGCCTCAAGCCATGGAAGGCCGATCATCGACGCCTTCCTCGCCGTGGTGCCGGGGCTGAAGCCGGTCGATGGCGATGTACCAGCGTTCTCCGGACCGGGGCGTACCGCGGCAGAACGGATCGGGACGGTGCTCGGAACTCTTCGTGAGCGAGCGCAAACCGCGAGCCTCGCCGAACTGTTCGACGCGATTGTCGAGCAAACGGGCTACCGGGAATCGCTCAAGGGCACGGAAGAAGACCTGGAACGCTGGGCCAACCTTTTGGAGCTTCGGGCCGACCTCGAGCGATATGACGCCGTCGACCCGGTCGAGGCGCTGGCTGTCTACCTCGAACAGGTTTCACTGATCGCCGATGTCGACTCGATGAAGGACGACCAGCAGGGCCAGGTCACGCTGATCACCCTCCACTCGGCGAAGGGACTGGAGTTCCCGGTGGTGTTCGTGGCGGGCATCGAGGAAGGGCTGCTGCCGATCAGTCGCGCGATCGAGGCCGAAGCGTTTGACAAGACGGCGCTGGAAGAGGAACGTCGCCTCTTCTACGTTGGTGTCACCCGGGCCGAGAAACTGCTGTACCTGACCTACGCGGCAAGCCGGATGACGTACGGGCGGTATCAGTCTGGAGTTGCATCGAGGTTCCTCGACGCGATTCCAGTTGAAAACATGCGGCGGGTCGGCCGCTCGCAGTCGGGCAAATCGACTGGATCGAGCGGCCGCCTGGACGGCGTGCGCCGCGGATCGCTCGCCAGCCAGGTTTCGAGCACGTACAGCAGTTCATCATTTGGCCGCCCGACCTCGGATGGGCTCTCCGACAGCGCCCCGGCGAAAGTGACCATCCCCGACTTTGAGCCAGGCCAGAAAGTCTTCCACCCCAAGTTTGGCGAGGGCCAGGTGCTGGAGGTGCTCGACCGGCGGGAGGACAAGGAAGTCGTGGTTGCCTTCGTGAGGGTGGGCACCAAGCGGCTGATGGCCAGCCTTGCCCGGATGGATGTGATCTCGTGACGGAGCCAGTTGATCTTTACGCGCGCGAAGACCTCATCCTGGCGCCGCTGGCAACCCGCAGCCGGGACGCAATGCGGCGAGTTCCGGAAGATCCCTCGGTGCTGAGGACACCGTTCCAGCGAGACCGGGACCGGATCATCCACTCGAAATCGTTCCGGCGATTGATGCACAAGACCCAGGTCTTCATCGGTCCGTCCGGAGACCACGTGCGGACGAGGCTGACGCACACGCTGGAAGTCGCGCAGATCGCACGGACAATCGGGCGGGCGCTCGGCCTGAACGAGGACCTGATCGAAGCGATCGGGATGGGGCACGATCTCGGGCACACGCCATTCGGACACGCCGGTGAACGAGCGCTGGCGATGTTGGTACCGGGGTTTCGCCACAACGAGCAGAGCCTGCGGATTGTGGACAAACTGGAGAAAGACGGTGCCGGACTCAACCTCACCGAACAGGTACGGGACGGCATCCTGCGCCACTCGAAGTCACGCTCGTCGCTGACCGGCGAGATGGCGGGCACACCAGCCACGCTGGAAGGCCAGGTGCTGAAGATCGCTGATGGCGTTGCCTACCTGAACCATGACCTCGACGACTCGATCCGGGCCGGCGAGATCGACGCCGAGGACGTACCCCAGGCAGTAATCGAGGTGCTGGGAGACCGGCACTCGGTGCGAATCAACACGATGGTGGCGGACATTGTGGCTTCGTCGAATGTCACGGACGAACCGGGACAAATCGCGATGTCACTGCCGGTGCTGGAAGCTTCCAACGTCTTGCGAAACTTCCTGTACGAGCGGGTCTACGACCGAATCAATGCCCGCCCCGAGACGCTTCGCGTGCAGGGTATCGTCACGACGTTGTTCGAGCACTTTCTCGCGAACCCCGACCTGTTGCCGGAATCAGTGCTCCTTGCCGCCAGCGATGACCCACTCGAACGACAGGTTACAGATTATGTCGCATCCATGACGGATCGCTATGCAGTAGAGTTGTTCGAGAGACTCGCCATCCCGCACTTCCTCGCCCCGTAGACGCCGGATACACCCATGGCTCGTGATGCAGTTGCCGAAATCCGGGAACGGATCGACGTTGTCGACCTCGTACAGTCCTACGTGCCGTCGCTGAAAAAGGCGGGACGAAACTACAAGGGACTCTGCCCGTTCCACCAGGAAAAGACCCCGTCATTCATCGTGTTCCCCGACTCCCAGAACTTCCACTGCTTTGGCTGTGGCAAGGGTGGAGACATCTTCACCTTTTTCATGCTGGTGGAGAACATCGAGTTCAGGGATGCCCTGCGTGACCTCGCCCACCGAGCCGGTGTCGAACTCGAAATGGGTGCGCCGCTCCAGCCCGAGCACGATGCGCACCGGAAGCGGCTGATCGAAGTCAACGAACTCGCGGCCACATTCTTCCATCACATATTGACCACCAGTTCGCATGGCGCGGCTGGTCGGCAGGTCATCGCAGATCGCGGCGTATCACAGGAAATGGTCAAACGGTTCAAGCTGGGATTCGCGCCCGAGAGTTGGGATGCGCTGCTGAACTTCTTCGCCGCGCGTGATGTCAGCGCGGAACTGGCAGCCGATGCCGGACTGGTGCAGACACGGGAGTCTGGTGGGCACTATGACCGGTTCCGCAATCGGCTCATGTTCCCGATTCGGGACCGGGACGGCAACGCGATCGGATTCGGCGGCCGCGCCCTCGGGGATGCGATGCCGAAGTACCTCAACTCGCCGCAGACGGCAGTGTTTGACAAGAGCACGGTCGTCTATGCCCTGGACCTGGCGCGGGAACCGATTCGCAAAGCGGGCGAGGTCGTCATTGTCGAAGGGTATATGGACGTGATCGCGGCCCACCAGTTTGGGTACGAGAACGTCGTCGCTTCGATGGGGACGGCACTGACCGAATCGCAGGTGCAGGCGGTTAAGCGAGGCGCGGACCGGAGTGTGCTGGCGCTCGACTCCGACGCTGCTGGGCAGATGGCGACGATCCGGGGCATCGAAACGATGCGCGACTCGCTCGACGGCGAACTGCAGCCGACGCCGGACGCGACCGGAATCGTGCGCTTCGAGCGAAAGCTGAAAACCGAAATCGCCGTGGTCCAGTTGCCATCCGGAAAAGACCCGGATGAACTGATCCGGAAAGCACCGGACTCGTGGCCAGGCATCGTCGCCTCGGCCAGGCCGTTCATGGATTTCACGATCGAAACACTGACCGCCGGCGTGGACCTGACCAATGCGCGGCAGAAGTCGGAGATCGTCACGCAGGTGGCACCGCTGCTGCAACAGATTCCCGATCGCATCGTGCAGGGTCACTACGTCACGCTGCTTTCCCGGCGGCTTGGTCTCGATGACCGGCTGGTGCTGGCGGAGGTCAGAAAAGCCAACATCGGACGGCGCCCGGCCGCCCAGCGAGCGGGCGTCTCTCCCGAGGCGGTGCAGAAAGTCGTTCGCCGCTCGACCGAGGACTACGTCGTCGCCCTTCTGCTCAAGCATCCAGACCTGACGCACGACGTGCTGGAACGGATTCCGATCGAGGAAATCACGGATGTGCGCAATCGTGAGATCGTGCGCACCCTGCGCGAGGAAGACATCGGCGGATTGACGCCCGAGCAGATCGTGATCGGGATGGATGACGAGCTTGCCGACCATGCCGAGCGGTTACTCGCCTCGCTGGAGGGTCGGCCCGAACAGTTCCCAGGACAGATCCACAAGGAGTCTGAGGAAATGCTCGTGAAGCTCGGCAAGGAACGCTACACGTTCCTGATGCGACAGCTGGATGCCACGCTGAAGCAGGCCCTGGCCGAAAACGATCGGGACCAGTTGAACGTCGTCAAGGAGCAAATTGGCCGGCTGGCGGAACGTCACCGGCAGTACTACCCGCCTCCCAGCCCCTACTTCCTTGATTCGAGATCACCGACCACCCATTAGG
>JAEZJB010000350.1 GCA_023415845.1 Chloroflexota bacterium
TCTGGGTTCCCACTTGACAAACGCAAACGGGGCTGGACCTAATGACCCGCCCCGATTTCACGTTCCAAATACCTCGACGACGCTAGACGTCCTTGTTGAGGGTTTCGAGGAACTCGGTGTTCTTCACCGTCTTGGCCAGACGGGTCAGCATGAGTTCGGTGCCTTCGGACCCGCCGAGCATCGTCACCATACGGCGCATGGTCCAGACCTGGCGCAGGGTGTACTCGTCGAGCAGCAGCTCTTCGCGGCGGGTACCGGAGCGCTGAATGTCGATGGCCGGGTAGATGCGGCGTTCGGCGAGCTTCCGGTCGAGATGAAGCTCCATGTTGCCGGTGCCCTTGAACTCCTCATAGATCACGTCGTCCTGGCGGCTGCCGGTATCGACGAGACAGGTGGAGATGATGGTAAGCGATCCCCCGCCTTCGATGTTGCGGGCGGCACCGAAGAAGCGCTTCGGCGGGTAGAGGGCGACCGGATCGATACCACCAGAGAGGGTGCGTCCACTGGGCGGTACGGCGAGGTTGTAGGCACGAGCCAGGCGGGTGATGGAGTCGAGGAGAATGGTGACATCGCGTCCGGATTCCACGAGGCGCTTGGCACGCTCGAGGGCCATCTCGGCGACCTTGGTGTGATCTTCGACCGGTTCGTCAAAGGTGGAGGAAATAACCTCACCATCGACGGTACGGCGCATGTCCGTCACTTCCTCCGGCCGCTCGCCAATCAGACAGACCATGAGGTGCATGTCGGGATTGTTGGAGGTGATGCCATTGGCGATGGCCTTGAGCAGGAGCGTCTTGCCGGCCTTGGGTGGCGAGACGATGAGACCGCGCTGTCCGCGTCCAATCGGCGCGACGAGGTCGAGCAACCGAGTGGAGAGGATATTGGGCTGGGTTTCGAGATGAATCTGCTCAAGCGGAAAGATGGGAGTCAACTCATCGAAGGACGGGCGGCGGCGAGCCACTTCGGGATCAACGCCATTGACCGCTTCGACGCGAAGCAGTGAGAAGAACTTCTCGTTGTCCTTCGGCGGGCGGACCTGACCGCTGACGCGGTCACCAGTGCGAAGCCCGAAGCGACGGATCTGGGACTGGGAGACGTAGATGTCATCCGGACCGGGCAGGAAGCGCTGACCGCGCAGGAAGCCGAACCCATCCTCGATGATCTCCAGCACACCGTCGCCGAAGACATGGCCGGCTCGCTCGGTCTGTGCCTGGAGGAGGCGGGTGATGAGATCCGGACGGCGCATGCGCAGATACCCGGAGACACCGAACTCGCGGGCCAACTCGTTGAGCGCCTCGGTTTCGCGGGCGTCGAGATCGGCGACGGTCAGGCGGGGCTCGGAACTCTCCGGCTCGCGGTGCTTTTGCTTGTTGCGACCCTGTTGCTGGTTTTCGTTCCGCTCGTGCTGCTGACCTTCGGCCTGCTGATGCTGATTGTCGCGATTGCGATTCTTGCGGTTGCGACCCTGGCCCTGCTGCTGTGTCTGCCCATTGGCCGACGCCTGCTGACCCTCGGTCGCAGGTTGAGCACCTGGTTGCTGGCCATTTGCGGCTTGCTGGCCACGGTCGTTGCGGGGCTGCCGGCCTCGACGCCCCTGACCGGTGTTCGCGGCACGGGCTTCCGCCTCGCTGACCACCTCAAACCCGACTCCGTTGGACTCGGTGGCAGTCGGCTTCGGAGCAGCCTCGTCCTGGACAGGAGCAGATTCCGCTGATACTTCGACCTGAGGGGCGGCAGCCTCCGTGCTCTCCACCGATCCAACCACCGGAGCGGGGACCTCAACCGCGGGGGCGGCCGGTGCGGGCTCCACGACTGGTTCTGTCGCGGCTGACGCAACGGTGGAGGCGTCTTCGCCAGTGCCTTCAGCGACTGGCTCGACGGCTTCGACCTTCGGTGTGGCCTTACGAGGTCGACCGCGACGGGCTGGCGCCTTGGCTGGTGCCTTTTCCTCGGCGGGAATATCGATGGTTACTTCATCTGCAACTGTCAACGCAGTGCCTCCAATGGTTCAGGCGTGGCCTGACGTGGATATTGAACTAGAACTCAAGGAGTGGGTACTTGCTGGATGCTTCGGATCGCACCTTCGAGGCAGTTGCCTCCGAATGCATTGGCGAGTGGTGAAGCAGGTGGTTATCGCACATGGACCATGGCAACAGGATGATTCACGGAGACCCGACAAGACATGGGAATCACGTCGATTCACATATGGGTGGATTGTTCCGTGAAAGCAGGGAGAGGACTTGCCAACGGCACCGGAGACATGCGTGGAGCGGAGTGGGAGCCGTAAGCAAATGGGGTTTTTGACGGTGTGCGCCAAACCGATGCCCGCAGACTATCACTGGCCTATTGCAGCGTCAAGCCATCCCGTCGCGGTTGCGTTCAAGGGGGTTCGGTCTGTCAACACGTTTTTACCATGAAGAAAGTTCATGATGCAACGTATATGCAAGTGGAATCACCCTGATGGTGCAAAAAAGGCCGCTGTTTCAACAGATTTAGGCAGATCGGTGGTTGAGCGCCCCGGGTGGAGGGGAATAGCCCTTCGCGACGATGCCCGGCGTTCGAGTCGCGCTGGACGGTACCGCTAAGGGGCTGGTTAGTGGCCAGAAAGCTATCTCGCGATCAATCCCAGGGAATGGTATCGAGTGTTTCGAGCTTGTCCATTCGATGGGTGGAATTGATGTAGCGGACGGTGCCGGAGCGAGCGCGCATCACCAGGGAGTGGGTCGAAGCGCCCCACTTTCCGTAGTGGACACCGTTGAGCAGTTCACCATTGGTGATACCGGTGGCGGCAAAGAACGCCTCGTCGCCGGCAGCGAGGTCATTGATACCCCAGATGCGGTCGAGATCGATGTCCTCGCGGGCGGCAAGCTCGCGCTCTTCATCATTGCGGGCCCAGAGGCGGCACTGCATGTCGCCACCTACGCACTTGAGGGCACAGGCAGCAATGACGGCTTCGGGTGAGCCACCAATGCTCATCAAGGCGTCGATGCCCGTACCGCTCATGGCGGCGGCAAGGGCGCCGGCCACGTCGCCATCGACGATCATGCGGAGGCGTGCCCCGGCATCGCGGATTTCGGCGATGAGATCATCGTGGCGAGGGCGATCGAGGACCACCACGGTGAGATCCTGCACCCGGCGACCAGTGGCCGCGGCGATGCGGACGAGATTGTCGGTGGGAGAATCACGCAAATCGATGACTCCCCTCGCGGCCGGCCCGACGGCGATCTTTTCCATATAGGCGATGTGCTGCCACTTGTACATGGCGCCGCGTTCGGCAATCGCCAACACAGCGATGGCATTTGGCATGCCCTTGGCGAGCAGGCGGGTGCCATCAACCGGGTCGACGGCAATGTCCACTTTCGGCTCGCTGGCAGCCCCAACCCGCTCTCCCGAGTAGAGCATCGGCGCCTCGTCCTTTTCGCCCTCACCGATGACGACCTCGCCCTCCATCTCGATGGTATTGAGAACCTGACGCATCGCGTCGACGGCGGCCTGGTCGGCAGCCTCCTTCTGGTCACGCCCCATCCAGCGACCAGCAGTGAGGGCGGCAGCTTCGGTTACGCGGGCAAGCTCCAGCGAGAGGTTGCGGCTGATACGGGCTCCGGTCATCGGTATCCTCCTACAGAGAACGCTTCGAATGTCAGGTCGGCCTCGTCGGCCAACCAATCGCCGACGGAAATCGGGAGGTCGTACAGCGAGCGCACGGCGACGGTGCAGTGGGGAAGGGAGTGGAGGAATGACTGCCCGTAGCGGCGCGAGACGATACGACGATCGTACACGACGCAGACGCCTCGGTCCTGATCGCTGCGGATGAGGCGGCCAAATCCCTGCTTGAACTTGAGGACCGCCTTGGGCACGGAAAGCTCATTGAAGGGATCCATGCTCAGTTCACAGCGGGCCTCGAAGACGGGATCGCTGGGAACAGGGAAGGGGAGCTTGACGATGACGACGAGGCTAAGGGCCGGGCCGACAACATCGACGCCTTCCCAATAGGAGGACGTGCCAAGCAGCACGGTGCCGGGATTGGACTTGAGGCGATCGACCAACTGGCGGAACGAGCCATCGATACCCTGGCCGAGCACCGCAATGTTGTCGCGCGCGAGGGGACCCTTGATGGCCGCATGGGTGGCGCGCAACGCGGCGTGCGAGGTGAACAGGACCAGTGCCCGTCCGCCAGAAGCGCGCAGCAGTTCCCTGAGCGACTCGTTGAAGGTATCCTGGAAGTTAGGATGCTTGGGATCGGGCATATCGTCCGGAATATAGACGAGCGTGGACCGCTCGTGATCGAACGGTGAACCCAGCATCAGGCGGGTGGCCTCCTCCAGACCGAGACGCTCGGCGATGTAGTCGAACGAGCCATCAATGCTCAGAGTCGCCGAGGTGAGAACACAGGTCCGGAGGTCATTGAAGACATCGGCCCGAAGCATGGCGCTGACATCGAGGGGAGCGCCATTGATCGATACGTTCTGCTGGATCGCCGAGCGCTCGATCCAGAAAACACTCGTTCCGTCTCCACTGGCGAAGGCAGCGAGAAGCTGCTTGCGAATGGTGGCGAGGGGTTCGAGGGCATTCTGGAGATCGAGGGTCAGATCATCCCGCATGGTGACGTTCGGGTTGGTCTCGTCCTCGGGCAGTGACATCGCGTCGAGAATGCGGAGGAACCAGCGGCCGGTATCGAGCACATCCATCAACTCGCGGTCGAGCTGGCCCCAGATCAACGCGATCTCCGACCAGGTTCCGCGATCACGAACGCCGTCGGTGATGCGCAACTGGTCCGAGAAAGACGGCCGGTTGCCTTTGACCGGTGGCAGCAGCGACGCCATGCGCGTAAATAGTTCGGTCGCAAGATTGGTGATGGTGAGGGCAGAATCGGCGGCGGCAGCCGAACGGTTCGACGCCTCGGTCGCCTCGCGAGCCGCGCTCAGATCGCCAGACCGCAGAAAGAAGGTGGCGGCGTTGTCGAAGAGTCCGGAGGCGATGCCGGGATCGGCATGGACGAGGAGGCGGAGCGGCTCCTCGATCTCGCCGCGATCGACCGACCACGAGAACTGGGAAGTGGCCTCCTCCTCAAGATGATGGGCCTCGTCGACTATCAGGCGCTCGAACTGCGGAAGGACAAAGCCCTGAGCCGCGTTGGACAGCACCAGCGAATGGTTGGCAATGACCAGGTGAGCATTGAGCGCGTTGGCACGCGCACGATAGAGGAAACATTGACCAACGCGGGCATAGGCACAGCGTTTCGGCGTGCAACGCCCCTTCTCCGAGGCGAACTTTCGCCAGTGACGCTCCTCCTCTCGCGTGAGCCGCAGTTCGGCCTTGTCGCCGGTTTCGGTATGCGGCAGCCAGAGGAGAATCTTGGCCCGGAGGGCAGCGTCGGCCGGATCCTCGACCGGATCGTTCAAGTGCTCGAACCACCGCTGGAGGCAGAGGTAATTCGCCCGGCCCTTCATGACGGCGACACGCAAATCTTCCTGCACACCGTGCTCGTGAAGCGCGGCGCGGAGGTCGGGAAGATCCTTGCGGTAGAGCTGGTCCTGCAGGGCGAGCGTGTTGGTGGAGACCACGACACGCTCGCCACGGTCAATGGCGAAGACAGCAGCCGGCAGCAGGTAGGCAAGGCTCTTGCCGGTGCCGGTGCCTGCCTCAACCAGGAGCTCGTTCTCGTCGTTCAGGGCGCGACCGACGGCACCGGCCATGCGGACCTGGGTGGGACGGGACTCGAAGCGGGTAAGAACGTGGGAGAGGGGTCCACCGGGCGACAGCAACTCAAGCATGCCGTCGATCTCGATTTTGGCCTGGGAGCCGGTGCGCTGGAGTGGGCGAGGAGCATCGCGCGGTTCGAGAAAGCGGAGTTCCGGCAACAGCTCGCGCGGTTGCTCGCTGCCAAAGAGCGGACCCGACACCACCTTGTCCGCAGCAGCGCGGAAGAGCGCGGCTTCCGGCCAGCTCGCCTGCTGGGCGAGCAGGGCTGCCTGATTGAGCGTGCGCTCGTCGTACTCGTCGATACGATCGAGGAGGATCTGGAAGACGCGAGCGGCGCGGAGGGCGTCGGCCAGTGCGCGGTGCTCGACGTCGACTTCAACCTGAAGGGCATCGGCGACGGCAGTGAGGCTGTAACCGGCAAGGTTGGGCAGGAGCAGCGTGGCGAGCCGATAGGTATCGAACTTGCGGTTTGGCACGGCGATGCCGGACTTCTCCAGCATGGCGACATCGAAATCGACGTTGTGGGCCACGACCGGAAGGGCGCCGATTTTCTGGCGAACGGTGGCGCGGAGGTCGGCGATACGCGGGGAACCGCGCAAGTCGTCATCGGTAATACCGGTGAGGCGGACGATATCGAGCGGCAGCTTGCGACCGGGGTCGACGGTCTGGCTGTAGCGTTCGACGATGTGCTCACGATCGAAGACGACGACGGCGATCTCGATGACGACATCGCGTTCGGGATTGATACCCGTGGTTTCGGTATCCACCGCGACGTAGTGTCCCGGGGCGAAGGTGGAGCCGGCAAACAGGGATGACAAGCGGGAGACTTTCCAGGCCGGAGAGACCGGCACGAGATGAGGGGCAGAACAGGCGTTCACACCCCATCACTCTACCATTCCTGCCTGATCGGCACCCTGGAACTTTCACCAACAGGCAGGGCGAATGACAGCCGCTTACGCCTCGAATTGATGCTCTCGCCCGTACTTGCGGCAGATCCGCCCGGACGAAGAGCGCCGGGGTTCACCGATTGGTGCAAGCTCCGGGCTAGATGAGCGTCTGCCGCTGGAGTTTGCCACTGGCGAGCGCTTCCGTGGCAACGATGACATCAAGGAGCAACTGGGCAAAGCCGACACCGATCGGGCGGACGCGAATGTACTCATCGACGCGGTGCACATTGCCGCCATTGGTGAGGCCGATACACATCGACGGGATACCGCGGCTGATGGGGATGTTGGCATCGGTGCTGGACGCGTCGCAGATGGCATCAATACCAAGGGCGGCCAGCACCTCAATGCCAAGCGGGACCATTCCTTCATTGTCGGGCAGGGCGCCGGCAGGACGATCGCCGACGACCTCGACCTCGACGCTCATGTCCGACGTGCGACTGGCGGCGATGGCATCCTCGACCTCGGAGACGAGATTCGCGA
>JAEZJB010000351.1 GCA_023415845.1 Chloroflexota bacterium
GGTCAGGAAATGGCATGGTCGGGGAGGGGCGGACCGCAATCGGCTCCAGATTCATTCATGAAATGGACGATTCGCCGATTGTGTCGTCCGCCCGGTCTGCGGAGGGTGCCTCTATCAACCCCCGTGCGGACCGACCTGCCGCCGACCATGGTCAACCTTCGCCCGGAGACTTCCGGCGGCTGTGGTCGGCGGCCCTGTTCGCCGCCAAAGGCTCGCCCGGAACGTAGCCTCCCGTATCTCGCGCTCACGACTGACAACGCCGGGATGGATTCAGCACGTCAGACCGAGGGCACGACCTCGACATCGAGGTGCTTCATCACCGGCTGGCGGCTCTCGCTGCCATAGTCGCCCAGCGGGCAGAGCACGTTCAGTTCCGGCATGTATCCCATCACCGAACCCGCCGGAATGTCGTACGTCACCGCCAGGTATCCGTAAACCGACCGCCGCGATCCATCCTGGGCGATGCTGGTGATGTCGATCCGGTCGAACTCCTTCAGACCCCGCTCCCGCATGTCCGCGTCGTTCATCAACAGCAGCGTCCGCAGGTTGCTGATCCCCCGATACCGGTCGTCGTTCGAGTAGATTGAGGTGTTGAACTGGTCGTGCGACCGCATCGTGCTCAACTTGAGCCGGCCTTCTGCGGGCACCACGTCCCGCAGGGTCGGCGCCGCGAACTCCGCCCGGCCCGACGGTGTCAGGAAGATCCGCTCCCGTGCCGGTTGCCTGATCCTGAATCCGCCCGGCTGCCGAACCCGCGCGTTGAAGTCGTCGAAGCCCTCGATTGCCTGCGCGATCCGGTCCCGCACCAGGTCGTAGTTGCCGATCATCGCGTCCCACGGCGAACGGGTCTCCGGCAGGGTCGCTTTTGCCAGACCGGCCAGGATCGCCAACTCCGACTTCAATGCCGGTGAAGCGGGCGCCTTGGTTCCGGCCGAGAGGTGCACCATGCTCATCGAGTCTTCCACCGAAATCGCCTGCGGTCCACTCGCCTGGATGTCCCGCTCACTCCGTGCCAGGCACGGCAGGATCAGGGCCTGTTTGCCATGGACGAGGTGGCTGCGATTGAGCTTGGTCGACACCTGCACCGTCAGGTCACATTTCCGCAGTGCGTTGAAGGTGTGAGGAGTGTCTGGCGTCGCCAGCGCGAAGTTGCCGCCCATCCCCAGGAAGACCTTCACCTCTCCCCGGTCCATCGCCTCGATCGTGCCGACCACATCCAGTCCTGGTTCACGGGGCGGGTCAATCTCGCAGGCGGCAGCCACCCGGTCCAGCAGGTCCGCCGGCGCGTGATGGTTGATCCCCTGTGTGCGATTTCCCTGCACGTTGCTGTGGCCCCGAATCGGGCAGGCGCCCGCTCCCGGCCGCCCGATGTTGCCCCGCAGCAACAGCACATTGGTGATTTCCCGAATGGTGTCCACCCCATGTTCCTGTTGGGAGATGCCCAGGCACCAGGCGATGATCGCCCGCTCGGCCTTGCGGTAGATCTCGGCCACCTCGCGGATCTGGTGTTCGGAGACGCCCGACTGCACCTCCAGGTCGCTCCATTCGGCGGCCGCACACGCCTGCCGGTACTCCTCCATCCCGGTCGTGAACCGTTCGATGAAGGCGGTGTCGAGGACCCTCGCATCCGTTTCAGCCATCTCGAACAATGCTTTCGCCACCCCGCGCATGAGCGCGGCGTCACCGCCGATTCGCGGCTGGACGTTCAGAGTGCTGGTCGGCGTCGACCTGTTCAGGGCCATGTCCACGAAATGGTGCGGCACGATCGTTCGCGTCGCCGCCGCTTCCACGATCGGGTTGATGTGGACGATCGCGGCCTTCCTTTCCTGCGCCGCGCCGAGGTAGGTCAGCATCCGGGGCGAATTCGAAGCCGCATTCACCCCCAGCAGGAAGATCGCGTCGGCCTGTTCCCAGTCCTGCAGGTCCACCGTTCCCTTGTTCGTCCCGATCGCCGCCCGCAACGCGACCCCACTGGCCTCATGGCACATGTTCGAGCAGTCGGGCAGGTTGTTCGTGCCGTATTCCCGCACGAACCACTGGTACAGGAAGCTGGCCTCGTTGCTCAGCCGCCCCGAGGTGTAGAACGAGGCCTGGTCGGGTGAGTCCAGCCCGCGCAGCACCGCGCCCGCCAGGTCGAAGGCGTCATCCCAACTGATCGGCACGTACCGGTCCGTCTCCGCGTCGTACCGCATCGGTTCCGTCAGCCGCCCGGCCTCTTCCAGTGCGTAGTCGCTCCACTCCATCAGTTCGCTGACCGTATGCGCCGCGAAAAATTCACGCCCCACCCGCTTGTCGGTCATCTCCCAGGTGGCATGCTTCACGCCGTTCTCGCAGAAGTCGAGTTTCTTGGCGGGATCATCCGGCCAGGCGCAGCCGGGGCAGTCATATCCCACCTGATCGTGATTCATCTTCAGCATGATGCCGGGCAGGTCGCGCATCGCTCGCTGGTGAAACACGATCTTTCCGACATTGAGCGTTGCGCCCCACCCGGCCGCCGGGTGGTCGTAGCGTTTCGAGGTCGGCATCTGGTGGGTCGCCGGTCCACACCCTGCGGCGGGTGTTTCCGGTGTCCCCTGGCCGTGGACAATGTCCGCCACCGATCCCGAGGCCGGTGTCCGCGACGTCGCTGGTCGTTCTGGGGTGCTCATCATGGTTCTCCCGGGCTCCATTGCCCGATCTGGCGCCATCCCGGGCGGGGTGTGGGCGAATCTGGCGTCGGGTGTGGCAATCTCGCCGGTGCCAGCAACGACATCCCGTCCGCCCGGATGGACATGCAGTCTTGTCCCGGAAGTGTACCCAACCACCTCCCCATCCGGGCCGCTCGAAAGGCTTCCTGCACGTTCACCCATCCCCTTGTGCTGTACGAATACACGGTCGTGCGGGGCAGGCAGGTACACTCCTTACCATTCTCGTCAGGCGTAGGGACCAGTGAGCGAAAGGCAGGTTCCAGTGAGAGGTCGTCCCGCCGCCCGAACAACCACCACGCTCTGGACCATCGACCACGGCACGAGCCATCGCCACCGCGACCTCCTCGCCACCGAGGAGCCGCTCGAGATCCGGGTCCTCACCGGCGATCACCGCCAGACCGTCGCAGTCACCATGCGGACTCCCGGCAACGATTTCGAACTGGCCGTTGGGTTCCTCCATGGGGAAGGGGTAGTTCACGATCCTGCGCAAATCGCCGGGCTCAGCTACTGCGTCGATCCCGCCATCGATGCCGTCCAGCAATACAACATCGTCAATGTCACCCTCCGCCGGTCCGCCTTGCCCGATCTCGCCCCGCTCGAGCGCCACTTCTCCATCACCAGCGCCTGCGGTGTCTGCGGCAAGGCCACGCTCGATGCGCTCGAGTTGCGCGGCCCCTCGCTCGAAGGCACGGAGCTGTCCGTGCCGGTCGACGTCATCTACCGCTTGCCCGACACCCTCCGCGCCCAGCAGGGCATCTTCCAGCAGACCGGTGGCCTCCACGCCGCCGCGCTCTTCACCACCGATGGCACCATGCTCGCCCTGCGTGAGGATGTCGGTCGCCACAATGCCCTCGACAAGCTGATCGGCTGGGCGCTTCTCGAAGGCCGCCTTCCCCTCCACGAGTGCATCCTGCTTGTCAGTGGCCGCACCAGCTACGAGATCCTGCAGAAGAGTCTCGCCGCCGGAATTCCTGTTGTCTGCGCCATCTCCGCCCCCAGCAGTCTCGCCGTCGATGTTGCCCGCCGCTTCGGCATCACCCTGGTGGGGTTCCTCCGCGGTGAGCGGTGCAACGTCTACACCGCACCGCACCGCGTCGTCCTCCCCGCCGAAGAACTGCTGACCGTCTCGGCACCGGTCTCCGGAAAGCGCGGTGACCCATGACCGATCCCCGCTTGCAGGAAATGCTGAACCGCACCGCTGCCCTGCACGGGCACCTCTGCCCCCGCCAGGTCCTCGGTGTCCGCATGGGGCTTCACGCTGGCGAACTGCTCGACCTCTCCCTCCCTCAGCAGGACAAGCGGCTGTTGACCATCGTCGAAACCGATGGCTGCTTCGCCGATGGCGTGTCCGCCGCCACCGGTTGCTGGCTCGGTCGCCGCACGCTCCGGTGTGTCGACTACGGCAAGGTCGCTGCGACGTTTGTGGACACCATCTCGGGCTCGGCCGTCCGCATCGCCCCCGCAGCCGATGCCCGGCAACTCGCCGCTCACTACGCCCCCCAGGCTACCGACCGCTGGACCGCCTACCTCCACGGCTACCAGGTCATGCCGGTCGCCGAACTACTCCAGGTTCGCCCCGTAGAGCTGGCGGTCCCCGTGGCATCCCTGGTCAGTCGCCCCGATCACCGTGTCACCTGCGAGTTGTGTCACGAGGAAATCTTCAACGAACGCGAAGTTCACCTTCACGGTCAGGTGCTCTGCCGCTCCTGCGCCGGTGATGCATATCTTCAGCCACCCTTGACGACAGTCACCGTCGGGCGCGGTTCCGGTGCCCGCTGACGCACGCCTGGCCGCCGCCATTCTCGTCGGTGGCAGGTCACGCCGCATGGGCGCGAACAAGGCCCTGCTCACCCTCGTGCCCGGTGGCCCCACCATGGTCGAACTCGTGGTATCGGCCGTGCAGGCCGTGTCCAACGACATCGTCCTGGTCGGCTCGCCTGCCGATCGGAATCGCTATCCCGCCTTGCCCTGGCTGGCGGACAGTCCGGCCGGTGTCGGCCCGCTCGGTGGCATCCGCGCCGCCCTCGCCGCCTCTCACACTGATCGACTGCTCGTCGTCGCCTGCGACATGCCGTTGCTCAATCCCACGCTCCTGCGCTACATGGTTTCCTGCGCGTTCGATCACGATGCGCTGGTGCCCCAGGTTGCAGGGCGCCTGCATCCCCTGCACGCCATCTACCATCGCTCCAGCCTGCCACGCATCGAGGAGTACCTCTCCGCCGGCGAATCGCGCGTCCAGGGCTGGTTCCCAGGGGCCAGGATCGCGGTCATTCCCGAATCGACCGTCGCCCGTCACGATCCCGCCCTCTGCTCCTGCCTCAACCTCAACACCCCCGCCGATCTGGACCTCGCGCGTCAGATCATGGCGGCTGGCGCATCCACCGTGCTGCACCCCTGATCGCGTCCACCGGGCAATCTGGGAACAGGTGGCGGGATTTCGCCTCGTCGATGCGTACGAAGAGGAGGGAGAGGCATACCCTTTCCGTGCCGCGGCCAGCCCCTCGCTTCGTCCGCCACCAGGTCCGCACGAAGTCGCACGAATTCCGCACAAAACTGGGGTGAAAAAGCCTGTGGAATCAACGATTTCCGAATTAATGGATAAATGAATTAGTGCGGACGACATCCTGGAGCATGTGAACCACCCGCCCGATGACCCTGCACCACCTCGGCCGCCGTTTCAGCGGGCCGCCCGCTCCGCACCGATCGAGGTTGCGCAGTGTCACAGTGACAATCATCGACACAATGTCACATTGTCATTGATAGGTTAAGTCCAGCATCCCGGCTGTCGCTTCAGCGGCGAAGCAGGTCACCGGATTTGGGAACTGGCGCTCCAGTGGCGCAGCGTCAGGTCTCCATCGTCATTTCCTGTCTCACCATCCTGAGGAAGTCGCCATGACCGACCATACGCCCGACCACATCGATCTCTCCCACGCCTTCGCCAGCCGCACCACGCGCATGCGATCCTCGGAGATTCGTGACTTCCTGAAACTGGTCGGGCAACCCGGGGTAATTTCGTTCGCTGGCGGTCTTCCTGATCCATCCCTCTTTCCGGCCGCGGCGCTCGAACGTGCTGCGGCCGAGGTCTTGGCCGATCCCGCCCGCCGTAATTTCGCCCTCCAGTACGGTCCCACCGAGGGCTACCGTCCCCTCCGGGAATGGATCGCCGGGTACATGGCCCGGCTGGGAGTGCCTTGCACGGCCGAGAACATCATCGTCACCTCCGGGTCCCAGCAGGCCATCGACCTGCTCGGCAAGGTCTTTATCGATCCCGGCGATACCGTGCTGACAACCTCCCCCTCCTACCTCGGCGCGCTCCAGTCCCTCGCCGTCTACGAGCCGCACTGGGCCACCATCGATCTCCCTACCGGGGCAATCTCGGGTAACCGGGTGCCAGATCTCGCCTATCTCGTTCCCGACTTCGCCAATCCCAGTGGCGAAACCGTGCCGGTCGCCCAGCGGCAGGCCGTGCTCGACACCGGCCACCGCTTCGACATCCCGCTCGTCGAGGATGCCGCCTATCACGCTCTCCGCTTCGAGGGTGATCCTGTCCCTCCCATCCAGGCGCTCGATGTCGCCCGCACCGGCTCGATCGATCGGTCCCGCGTCATCTTTGCCGGCACCTTCTCCAAAACCATTGCGCCCGGCCTGCGCACCGGCTGGATCTGCGCTGCTCAACCCGTCATTCGCAAACTGGTGCTCGCCCGCCAGGCGTCCGATCTCCATGGCTCGATGCTCGACCAGATGATGGTCCACGCCATCGCTTCCACCGGCTACGACCAGCAGGTCGCGGCGGTCCTCCCGGTCTACCGGCAGCGGCGCGATCTCATGCAGCAGGCTCTGCTGCGTCATATGCCTGAAGGCGTCACCTGGAGCCTCCCCGAGGGCGGCATGTTCTTCTGGCTCACCCTCCCGGAAGGCCTGGATTCCGTGCAACTGGTTCGCCAGTCACTCGAAACCGAGCGCATCATCTTCGTTCCGGGAACGTCGTTCCATCACGATGGCGGTGGCCATCGCAACCTGCGCCTGAACTACACCCTTTCCGATGGGCCAACCATCGAAGACGGTGTCGCCCGTCTCGGTCAGCTCATCAGCCGCCAGCTGGAAACCACGCCGGTGGAGGCGTCGCGCCTGGTCGGTGCGGCGGCCGGAACGTGAGCGAGCAGTTGCTCTCCCTGGTCCTCTTCACCATGGTTGTCACGTACTCGCCAGGTCCCAACAACGTCCTGTTGGCCTGGTCGGGCGGCCAGGTCGGCATCTGGCGAACCTTCCCGCTCTGGCTGGGCATCGTGGCCGGCATCATCCCGCTGGTCGTCGTCTCCGCCCTCGGGCTCGGCGCCATCATTCACGCCGAACCGACCGCGCAGGTGGTGCTGAAGGCGGCGGGGTCGCTCTACCTGGTCTGGCTCGGCTGGAAAGTCGCTCACTCCGGTCCACCCAACCTTGATCGGGCTCGCGCCAACACCCGAGTCGGCTTCGTCGCCGGATTCGTCAACACGCTGCTCAATCCCAAGGGCTGGGCAATGGCGTTGAGTGCCGCCGCCGGATACGCCGCCCTCGCTCCCACCGCCCCGCAGCTGGCGCTCCTGCTGTCGGTGGTTTTCGTGATCGTCGCCGTGCCGAACTGGTTTCTCTGGAGCGGCGGCGGCCAGCTGATGGCCCGCTCCATCCGGTCGGAGCGCGGCTGGACCATCGCCAATACCCTGCTCGGCCTGCTGGTCGTGCTCTCGATCGTGCCGCTCTGGCTCGAGTGATGCTATAATTATTATGTCTGGATAAACCGGACACACGAGGCACAAGGAGGTGTTTCGATGGAACTCGTTATTCTCGTCACGTTCCTGGTTCTGGTCGCGGTCGCATCCCAGTTCTGGGGCGCCGATTCGCGCGTCGATGGCGCGAAGTGGATCTAGCATCCATCACAACCGATCGCATCACGTCCAACAGCGGGACTGGTCACCAGTCCCGCTGTTCGTTCCCGCCGTTACCAGTCCGATCTGACTCTGTCATGACCCCGGTAGGCACGTCGAAACGCCCGTCGGTCCCACTCGGAGTGTTCCGTCTAGATCACCTGGTCATCGGTTCCGGCCAGTTGCCGCAGCAGTTCGGTCGCCCCCAGGTGATAGGTCTCGTGCCAGGCCAGGAAGTGCAGGTCACTCGCCACTGACCGCTTGTCGCTCAACGGCGATGGACGATCGAGCACTTCCGGTGACGCCTCGGTGAGTGCCGCCGCCAACCGGTCCTGCTGGCGCTGCAGAATCTCCAGCAGGTTGGGCAACGGCACGACGTCCGGGCCGTCCTCCGTCACTGGCGCCGACCCGCGCTCGTAGCGCCCCAGCACGCCCTCGCCAACTTCCGGGCTCAGGTCCAGGTCTTGCAGCATGTATTCCCGGTGCCGGGCAATGTGGCCAACCACCCAGTTGAGGCAGTTGCCGCGCGGCTGGGGTTGAAGCAGTGAATCCTCGTGGGCCAGCCCTGCCGTCTGCCGGCCGAGCAGGGTCATGTTGAGGGCCAGCATGTCTACCAGGCCAGTCGCGGTCAGGACGGGTGTCTCATTGGGGTCGGCCATGGAATCTCCCAGTGTGTGTCGAGGTGCGTCGCAACAGGTGTGATCGCACTCTAGACCTGCAAGCGATGCGGCACTTCTTCCCGGTTGCTCAACACCTCGCCGGCCCCCACGCAGCAACACCAGGGCCGCTCGCTGGAACTGGTCGGGGCCGATCCTGGCTCACTGCTCCTGAAGTCCCGATAAGGCCTTCGGCGATCTCAACCGGCGCGCAACATCGATGTCGGTCTCGCCCCCAGTATCAGGACGCGAAGTACTTGTCGATTCGCCACTGGTTCCACCCATCAGCCGACCGCTGGTAGTCGAGCGCATCGGTCGCAGCCTGGGCGATTGGCAACCCCCAGCCATGATCCAGCAGCACATCGTCGAGCGCCAGGATCATCTCTGGCGACCGAATCGACGTCGGAATGGCGCACGGAACTCCCTGGTCCAGGGTAGTCGCCACAATGTGGTCTTCGAAGCAGCAGAGCGACATGTGGAAGTGGGTATTCGGGATCGGGGTGGGGAAGGCATGCCGCACCACATTCCCCGCGATCTCGGCCGCCGCCGAATCGAACAGCGCCCGCCACGTGGCGTCGGGCGCCGGCACCTGGGCCTGCCTCACCAGCTGCCAGAACCTCTCCAGCAGGTCGTGAACCTCCGTCAATCCCTCCATCGATGCGTCGATGTCATCTTCGACGCAGATCAGGGGAGGTTCATTGGCTATATCCATCTATTGCCTCCTCGATGGTGGGATAGAGCGTGAAGATCCGGTCCAGCGAGGTGAGCGCCAGCACGGCTCGGGGTTGTTCGCCAGCCGCTGCAATGCGCAGGTCACCACCGGCCTGGCGTGCTACTCGCAACCCGCTCACGAATGCGCTCAGCCCCGAACTGTCGATGAAGGAGACGTCCTGCAGGTTCAGCACCAGGCGCGAATGCCCGCTTCCCACTTCTGTCGCCAGCGATTGCTTGAGGTGGCTGGCTGACGTGATGTCAATCCGGCCGACGAGATTGAAGACGCCAATTCCTGGCTCGAACGTATCAACCGTGTAATCCAGTGCGCTTGCCATGACCTGGTTCACTCTCTCTCGTGCTACCGTCCACCAACGCCGGCCCGTCCGTGAATGGTCGACGCGCTCACAATCGGAACGGTGGACGCCTCTTCGGCTGGTTTGTAGAACACCGCGCTGAGCACCACACTCAGCGCCACGATGTCGTACACGGCCCAGAAAATATTGATGATCAGGGGAATGGTATCCATGTTGTCGGAAAGCAGGTAGCGCGCCACGCCAACCAGGATCGCCAGCACCAGCAGGCCCATGAAGATCAGCTGGTAGCGAACAAGTTGCAGCGACACCCCGCCCTGCCGGGTCTTGGGAGTCACCACGAACCCCAGCTTCTGGCCGAAGTACACGCTTCCCACCGCGCTGGTCACCGCCTTGATCCAGATGGGAAACAACGCCAGGCTGTACTGCTGGCCGCGCCAGGTTGGCAGGCCCCAGGCCACCACCGTGAACATGATCTGGTTGACGACCAGGTACGGAACCAGGCGCCAGAAGAACTCGCTCGAAAACGCCATCACCGGAATCCACCCGAAAAAGAGGTAGAGGATCGGCGCGGAGAGATAGACAAGGGCGAAGAATCCCGAGAGGTAACTCCACATCGTGGCGAAGTACATGACTCGCTGCATGAACTTCAGGCCCGGCACGAAGAGTGGATTTTCCCGCAGCATGACCTGGATCGTGCCCTGCGCCCATCGCAGGCGCTGCTGCAATGCCGTTCCCAGGTCCTCCGGGGCCAGCCCGTGTACAAGCACGTTCGGGTGATAGACCGACCGATACCCCAGCGCATGGAGCCGCATCGCCGTCGCCATGTCCTCGGTCACCGAGATGGTGGAAAGCGCCAGCACCGGCATGGCTTCGAACGCCCGGTCGACATCCACCCGCAGTAGCAGCTCCCGCACCTCGGCGATCGCCTGTAGCGGAGAGGTATCCCGGCCCGTCAGCTGCGCCATCTGCATCGGGTCTTCCATCAGGTCGCTGATCTGCGCGGACACCATGCCATCCGGCTCCAGGCCGGGCAGATCCTGGAGATCCTTGATGATGGAGCTGAAGTCTTCGTGCAGGATCATCCCCCCAGCGTCCTGGGCCCGGCGCTGGAAGCGATAGGTCAGGTCACCGAGAGGCAGGTTCGCACGGAGTTCCTTGCGGGCATCGACCACGGCCTCCTGCAGCGCAACGATCGCCGGCAGGTACTGCTCGTTCTCCGCAATCCGGAGGTCACTGGCCACCTGGTCGAGTTGCTTTGCCGCCTGGTTGAGAATCACTCCCAGCTGCACCTTCAGGTCGCGTGCATAGTTGACCAGCCCGGCGTGCAGCAGTGCGTCCCGCCGCAGCACCGCATTGGAACCGCAGAAGAATGCGGCGTTCCATCCGTCCTTGGCTTCCTGGATCGGCCCGTAAAAGAGCGGTGCCTGGCTGCCGAACGGATCACCTTTGGGCACGTTCATGAACCATTGCGGCGTCTGGACGAACGCCACCTCGGAGTCTTTGAAATAGCCAAGGGTTTGGTCCAGCAACTCCGGTTTCGGAACCTGGTCGGCGTCCAAAATCAGCAGGAACTCTCCGTCAGTCTGGTCCAGGGCGTTGATCAGGTTACCGGCCTTGGCATGCCGTTCCTTCTCCTTCCACACCTCCGACCGGGTGATGTAGTTGCAGCCGATCCGGTCGGCCATCGCCTTCATCGCGGGGTTCGCACCGTCATCGCACACATACACGGTGCATGGGTGGTTGAGCCGCAGCGCCGCTCGGGCCGTCTCCTCGACAAGCTCCACCGGCTCGTTGTAGCAGGTGATGAAAACATCGACGGTTTCGTTGCCAGTGGGACGCGGCCAGGTGTAGCGATGATGCCATTTCCACATCCCGCTCCCGAAAAACCACCCGTCGATGAAGCTGTA
>JAEZJB010000366.1 GCA_023415845.1 Chloroflexota bacterium
CCCAGTGCGCCGTTCGCACTCCCGTCGGTATGCGCTGTCCCGATTGCGCCGGGGTGCGCGGCCTCCCGACGTACCGGACTCCCAGCGACAGCCTGATCAAGGCCGCTGGCGCCGGTCTGGTCGTGGCGCTGGGAACCGCGATCTTCTGGCGGTTCCTGCCGGAGTGGCAGTTCTATCTCAGCCTGCTGATGGGCTTTGGCACCGTGGAAACCATCGCTCGCTACACCGGCAACAAGCGTGGCCGCGACCTCCAGTTGCTGGCAATGGGCATCATCACCGTCGGATTCCTGGTCAGCCGCCTCTTTCTGGCGCAGCGCTTTGGCATCTCGCTCGATCAGGTCAATGCGATGGACGAGCGTGTGATCTCCCAGGCGATTGCCGAGCAATACGGACCGTTTGGAGCTTCCGTGGCCGAAGTGTTGCAGCTTCGCATCTTCCCTGACCTGGTCTTCGTGCTCATGGCCTACGTCATCGCCTGGGTGCGTTTCCGGTAGCGACTGCGCCAGTCCCGGTAGAACGCAAAATCGCGTGACGCCGGGCCTGGCGGAAGCCTACCTCCGGCTGCCGACGTAGGCCTCGCCCATGCGATGCGCTTCATTCCAGACTTCGCGAATTGCCAGGTCATGCTGGCGGGCGAGTGCCAGGCAGTCGTCGTATTCCGGAGCCGCGTCGATCACGCGACCGTTCCAGATCCGAAGCTTGATCCGAACGTCGCCCCACTTCGTGGCCACCGTTTCCACCGTGCGTCCGGCCTTGACTCGCTCGATTGGTGTGACCCGCAGGCCCTGGGTCGACGTGTGGAACACGATCGCGTCCTCAACCTGGTGGCGTTTGTCGGTCGCAACGATTGCGCTCAGCGTCACCGCCGGGCGCGCCTTTTTCATCTGGATCGGCGTCAACCAGGCGTCCAGCGCCCCCGCCGCGAAGATGCGCTCCAGCGCGAGTTCGTGAAACTGCGGGTTCATGTCGTCGATGTTGGTTTCGATCAGCAACTCACCGGCGGTCGCCGTGCCATCAACCAGCTCCCCAATCCAGACGCGCAGGGCATTGGGCCACGGCAACTCCTTTTGCCCAAACCCGTATCCAATCGCCGAGGGGGCGATCGACGGCTGCGAGCAGGTTCCCACCGTCGTCAGGATCGCGGCACCAGTTGGCGTCAGCAGCTCAGCCTTCGTCTGCTGCATTGCCGGAATCGGTACCGCCACCGGGACCTCGGCCGATGCCAGCAGTTCAAGGGTCGCTGGTGCCGGCACCGGAATCAGGCCATGAGCGCTGTTGGTGAATCCCGATCCAGCCTGTGGCGGTGAAAAATAGACCGCCTCAATGCCCAGCAGCGACAGGCCAATGCATGCCCCGCAAATGTCGACGATCGCATCCACGCCCCCCACTTCATGGAAGTGGACATCGTCCGGTGTGGTGCCGTGGATCTTGGCCTCGGCCTCGGCCAGGCGCTGGAAGATGGCCATTGCGGCCTCGCGCACTGGCGCATCGAGTTCGGAGGCATTCAATAGCTCGCGAATGTCGGCCCATGTCCGTGAATGGTGATCTTCAACTAGGTCGACGACCACCCGCGATCCGTGGATGCCGTGCTGGCCTGCTGCTTCCAGCCGAATCCGATAGCCTTCGAGGCCGAGTTTGCCCAGTTCCCTGGTCAGGTTGCCAAATGGCAGGCCGGCATCAACCAGCGCGCCGAGGATCATGTCACCGCTGGCACCAGAGAAGGGATCGAAGAACGCAATCTTCACCAATACGTCACTTTCCATCGTGTCGACATGCCACCATAAGTCTGCGTGAGGATAGCAGAGGCAACATGCTAGGATGACCGCGACGGGACTCGCTCCCGCTGATTCCCTTCTGATGATTGGACCGCCAGATGTTTCGAACTGCACCCGAAGAGCGGGCAGGCCTCGACCAGGCTGCCGCCGAGCAACAACGCGCACAGGGATTTGGCGGACACTCGATGGTGGCGCCGCTCAAGCGCGTCATCGTTCAGCAACCAGCACCTCCAGTTGGTGACGATGACTGGAAGTCGTTCGGATATACCGGACCGGTGGATCACGCCGCGACGCAGGCGGAGTTCGAGGCATTCTGCGAGATCCTCGCCGCAGCCGGGGTGCAGCTGGTCGTGCAGGAGCCTGACGACGCCGGCCGCCTCGACTCGATCTTCGTCTACGATGCCTCACTGGTGACCGACGAGGGAGCGATTCTGACCAATCCTGGCAAGGCCTTACGGCGCAGTGAGGTCGACTATGCCGAGTCGCTGTATTACAACCTGTCTGTTCCGGTTATCGGGCGAGTCACCGGCGATGCGACGCTGGAGGGCGGCGACGTCTTCTGGCTTGCCGACAACCTGCTCGCGGTTGGCATCGGCTACCGCACCAACCACAAGGGAGCCGACCAGCTCTCGACCTTCGTTCGGCCCCAGAAGATCGACGTGATTCGCACGGAGCTTCCGCACTGGCACGGGCCAGACGAATGCCTGCATTTGCTCTCGCTCATCAGTCCGGTCGCCGAGCGCACGGCGGTGACGTACTCGCCGCTGATTGGAACTCCGTTCATGCAGTTGCTGCATGCCCTCGACTGGAAGCTGATCGAGATTCCGCCCGAGGAGTTCGCCACGCAGGGAACCAACGTGCTCGCCCTGGCGCCTGGCAAGGTGCTGTTGTTGGAGGAGAATGTGGGCACTCGCGAGCGCCTCGAGCGCGCCGGGATTGAGGTCCTCACCTATAGTGGCAAGCACCTTTCGCATAATCGCCAGGGTGGACCAACCTGCCTGACTCGTCCACTCTGGCGCGATACCGGTCCTGTCCCGGTCGCGGCTCAAGGCGAGGAGTAGCCATGGCTCAACAGCCATCACCAGGAAGTTTCCTGCCGCCTGAATGGTCACATCGGCTGAAGGGAGCCCAGTTCGGATTCATCGCCGGCATTGTGATCGGCCTGATCTTTGGCTGGATCTTCCACAGCGTGATTTCCTTCGCCTTCCAGTTCGGCCTGGTCGCGTTCCTGCTCATTCCACTGATTGTCATTGGCTGGTTCTGGTTCCGCGCCCAGCGGGCGGCCCGCAGTGGGCCATCTGCTCAGGGACCGGGCACTGGCATGTGGTCGACCGTAATCGATGTCCAGACGATCCAGTCGCAACGCCGACCTGCCTCGACCAACGAGCCGCCGGTGCAGGAGGCACAGTTCGTCGATGTGCCGCTGGTCCGTCCCCAGACTGGCCAGCAGCCAACCGACATCGAAGCCGAGCTGGAAGCGC
>JAEZJB010000422.1 GCA_023415845.1 Chloroflexota bacterium
TTTCTGGTGACAGGTCGGGCAGACATGGAGTCTGCCCCTACAGCGATGACGCTGCCTGGTGCGGTAGTGAGGCCATTCACTGCAACCCCGCACCTATCGTACGCATCGAGAGGCCGAAATCCCGCCATGGTTGGCCAGATTGGTCGTCCGTACATGTTTGGAACCCCCAACGGCCCTCTGCTTCCGGTGTGCTGGCCTGCAAGGGAGGCGAGACAGGGGATGAAATCGGCGTGCAGTGGTGATGGGGTCGGGCGACGAGAGCGGCGATCGGGAGGGCGGGGCGGACAACAGCCGCTCGGGATCTGGATGGATACCTCATCCACGATCGCGGCAGGTCCGCCCTTACCCGGTTTGCCGGTTCGGCAACTCGGGTGGCTCCCGGGCGCCTAAAGGTTTGATACCCCCTCGGCGGTTTTCCGTTAACCCGAATGAACACCCACTTTCGCGGTAGGATGTGCCTCACCGCATGGCATTCGATTCGGGACCCCGGAGTCGCCCTTTGGACTGGCCGACGCGCCGCACCAGCCCAGACCGCGCCGATGCACCGCCCGTTCCCAGCGATCTCGAGTTGCTGGCGCGGGTCAGGTGCCCGGCCGACTTCGCCCCACTTTACGAGCGTTACGTCGAGTCGATTCATCGCTATTGCCTGCGCCGGGTTTCCGACCCCGACCTTGCCGCCGACCTGACCTCGACGATCTTCACCCGCGCCCTCGAGCGGATCGGGACCTTCCGGCCAAACGGAGCCGGGACGTTTCGCTCCTGGCTGTTCGTGATTGCGCACAACGTGGTGGTGGATGCCCATCGCGGCCGGCGGCCGTCCGGCGCGATGCCCTCCGACCTGCCCGACCAGGGCATCGGGCCCGAGGAGTGGTCGGTGCATCGGGACGAGTTCGACCGGCTGGTTGACGTGCTGGACCGATTGCCGCACGCCCAACGCCAGATCATCGACCTGCGCCTGGCCGGCCTGACCTCCGCCGAAATCGCCGATGTGCTGGGGGTGTCCCGGGCGGCCGTGAAATCGGCCCAGACCCGAGCCTATGCCCGTCTCCGCGACCTGCTCACCATTCCCACCGACGGAGTCACGTCATGACCGCGACCGATTCGTTCGACGCCGACCGCCTCGACGCCTGGCTGGAAGGGAACCCGTTTCCTTCCGCGTCGCTGAATGGCCACAGCGACAGCCATGCCGACCTGGTTGGCACCGCGCAACGGTTTCATGCCGAGATCGGAGCCGCCGAGCGCGGGTTGCCGGTTCCGGCTCGCGCCATCTGGGAGGATGTCATGCAGCGTACGGCCGACCTCACGATCTCACCGCCCGTCATCGCCGCCACCAACGGAGATGGACTCACCGAAACTCCGGTTCCGGATCGCCGCCCCATCCCGGATCTGCCCCAAGGTCGAGGCTACTGGTTCGTCACGGGCAGCCTGATTGTGGTCGTAATTCTCGCGATCTCAGCTTTCGCCTACCTTGCCAATCGCCCCTCGAACGGGGGGGATGATGTGACCGGCTTAGGAGTCTCCGCGTTCACGCCGAACGCGGGATGGCAGATGATGGGCAGTCCGGCCGCCGACGATCCCTCGGCCGTTCCGTTCACGATCGTCGATCCCGAGGAGATCGATTGCTCGGAGATCGTCCGCCGCTCCAACGAGCAGATATCCGGGCTCCAGGCCAACCCAGGCGAGTTCCCGGATCGCGAATACGGTCCTGCGGTACGCGCCGACGCGGAGGATGCTGGCCTCGTCTCCATCACCGACCAGTACGTCACTGCCTGCCGGTCGGATTGGCGCACGCTCGCCAGTCCGAGGCTGATCTCCGATGTTCAAGATACCGGTTCCCCCGCTGCCCTGTTCCCCGGGTATTACCTCGACCGAGGGATGACGATAGAGGAGATATCGGCCCTCCTGCAAGGACTCCTTGTTGCCACCGACATCACGGATCTGGACCAGGTGATTGCACCAACTGGCGAACTCGGTGATGACGCGAACTGGATGCCAGTCGTCGATCCGAACCACGTCTTCGTATTCCCGGATGGACGTCTGGGAGCCGTGCAAACCACCCTTGTGTCCGCAGAAGATGAGAACCTGGTGAAAGAGCGGGGCTCGATCCTCAGTCAGTTTGTCTTCTACGTCCAGGACCCGACCCAGGATGGCACGTGGGTGCTGGACGAGATATTGCCAGTTTGCGTTGGAGATTGTGACTGGTGGTGGAATTCCATTGAGGTGGTTGAGGCGACGTCTGCGACTCCTGCGATCGGCACGCCAGAAATGGATGGATGGCCCGTCACAGTCGAGCCCGAGGCAACACCGGCCGATGCGGGATTCACCATGCTGCCTCCTGCATCGCCGCACGACGATGACGGATTCGTGGCCCCACCACGTACCCCCGATACTGGAAGCACGAGCGAGCCCCTGTTTCCGCATCTGGAGAGCAGCCCGGTTGCATCACCGACTGATGACATCCACCGCTGGCTCGTGCCGTTCTCTGCGATGGACTGCACGCCACCCGACCCCAATGATCCGAACGCGATAGATGGAAGCTCTCTACCGACCAACCTGGTGATAGACGTCGATTCACATCTGCCCTATGGAGAGGCACCATCGGAACAGCAAGTGGCGATAGCCGACCAAGCCCAATTGATCATGTCCCAATGTGCAGACATGACCATGTTCACTGACGATTTCACCTGGATGGGCGTTGCCGAGTGGGTACCACTCACGGCCGAACAACTCGCGGCGTCTCAGAAGATCTCGAAGGCACTTCCAGATCAAAATCCTGCCAATTACTTCATCGTGCGGCCTTCGATCGACCCCGACTTTCGGGGGCGTTCCGTCCTGCTTCCGGAGGATGTGATGATGCTCGCAGACGGGCGACTAGGGGCCCCTACACGAATGCTCCTCTCACTCCAATCGGACGCAGACTGGGTGCACAGCCAGATGCAGGATGGCTCATTTGCCATATCGGTGTTCTACACGTTTGAACAGGAAGGCCAGGAATGGCTGCTCGATGAGATGTTCCCGGTGTGCATTGGCGAGTGTGGTGATTTCTGGACCGCGGCAGCAAATGACACCAACCTCGAGGGCACGCCGGGACCGATGTTCCCAGAGCAGTTGCCTCCCATCGCCCCCGATTTCCCACCGATCACGGCTGATGAGTGCACGGTAAGCGGCCTGAAGGCGGATGAGGTGAGTGCGATCGCCCGTGATCCAGGGGTTGAGCCGGACCACTCGTATGATCCGATCGGCCCAGCCAGATGGGAGGTTGCCGATCCAGCCGTGCGCTCGGATCGGGCGTGGCTGGCCTGCGCAGTCTTTGGCTCCACCGGCCAGAAGACCGCGTTGCAGACACCATGGTTCACGGTGACCGGGCCGCAACGTGATGTGGTGGGCAGGAATGGCACGGTGGATGAGGCCGAGGCGGCCGTGGAGGAACGCGCAGAGCTCTCCGCTGCGCTGCTCAATGGTGACCCACTGGAGTACGTCATTCCGGCCGATCAGACGGAGAGCGACATCATTGCGAGCCTCGGAAACCCCGTCGCCGAGTATCCCTACGGGGACAGGGCGGTACAACTGGCCGACGGACGGGTCGCCATTCCGCAGATGACGCTCATCGCCAGTGACCGTTACGAAACGTATGTCGAAATTCGATCCGAACTCCCCTATTACACGGTGCCAGTGCACATCATGTTCCGAGATCCGGATACCCACCTTTGGCAAGTGGATGAAGTGACCTGGGTGTGCGGCGGCGATTGCGACCTGATGATCGCTGACCTGCGCGAGCAGGAAGCGACATGGCTGGACCAGGCGAACCCGCAACCAGCGACACCGGTCGCAACTCCGGCGCTGAGCAACGCTGCGTCCGACGATTCCGAATGGCTGGTCGATCCCGAATCGATCACCTGCGACAGGGCAAATGGTAATTGGGACGGCACGAACGCCATTGGTATCCCTGGCACCATCAACGACTATGTGCCATTTGCCACTGCACCAGCCGAGACACAGCGAGGAATAGCCCGAACTTATCAATTGCTTTCTGGCCGATGCTACGGAGAGCTCGATGCAGCCGACTATTTTTCCGAAACGCTCTGGCGATTTCCGCTTCGCACCGACAACCTGCCAGTCAATCAATCGGAGTTGGAGATTGCCCGAGCCATCTCCGAGGCGATCAATACGGGCGACGCCCTGGACTTTGTCCATGCAACAGATGCACCCGTGGAACTCATACAGCCAATCTTCTCGCACTTCGCGCTGCTGCCGTCTACTGTGGTCGAACTGCCAGATGGTCGGCTTGGGGCGCCCCTTCAGGTTGTGGTGGAGACAAACTCGCCGGATGATCTGGAGACATGGATTGCCGAGACCGGAGGGCTGATCGTCTCTCGATTTGTCGTGTTTGCCCCGACCGAGGACGGGTACGTCATGGAAGCGACGATTCCGATCTGCCTGGGTGAGTGCGATGACTACTGGAGCGGATACGTCGTCGAAGACTCAACTCCGATGGCGACTGTCGCATCGTCGCCAGTGGGTGCCAATGGAACGTACCAGATGGTCACCGCCGAGGAATGCACCGTTGAGGGACTGACTGTGGACGAGGTGAGCGCCATTGTGCGAGATCCCGGCGAGGCGCCCAGCCGATCGTACGTGCCAGTGGGTCCGGCAGCTGCCGCCGATGCGGAGGCAGCTCTGGCGGCTGATCGTGCCTGGCAGGCATGCTCCACGTTCGGCTCGATTGGCCAGAGAGCGGAGCTGCAGACACCGTGGCTGACGGCGAATGGGCCAGAACTCGATGCCCTGGGGAACTCAATCGACGACATCATCAGCGCGATCGAGCAACGCAGGTCCCTCTCAGAGGCCATGCTGACGGACTACCCGCTGGACTACGTCGTCGCCTCCGGTCAGACCGAGGTGGACATGCTCGCCGACCTCACCACCCCCTGGACCTACGTCCCGCATCCAACTGTCGCCTTCATCCTTGATGATGGCCGGATCGTGATTCCGCAACTCTCGGTAGTAGGTGACGATTCGTATATCTTCAGCGATGACTACGAATCGCCTGGGCCCTACTTCGGCACTTTCGTCCATATCCTGGCAAAAGACCCGGCAACGGGTGCCTGGCTGATGGATGAAATTATCTGGTTGAATGGTGGCGATATCGACAGCCTGATCATCGATCTCCGCGAGGATGAAGCCACATCGCTGGAGCAGTCCGGGCAAGCACCGGCCACGCCAGAAGCGACGCCAGCAGCCGGGTCCTGATGGGGGAGCAGCGAGCGTTGACGAGGGGTGGCGGGATGTGGAGGACCATACAGCGGCCGCACCGGTCTGGTGAAACGGCGGTTCGGGGTCGCTGAAGTCCTCCGTCCTGTCCCGGGAGGCGGACCGAGGTGCGGCCGGGCAGCGGGAGTTGAGGTCGAGTTCAGACCGGGCGGACAACCCTCCGCTGCGCTCCGGGGTCCGCCCCTTGTCTCTATGCTGGGGGTAGTGAGGATGGCTTCCGGGTCCGCCCCTGGTCCAGGCGACCGTTCGGTAGTCCGGATCCATCCCCCCCGGGAGCGGATCGTGCGGTCACCCGTCGGAT